>CBDUNQ010000269.1:0-4071 GCA_965368625.1 uncultured Gammaproteobacteria bacterium | reverse complement strand
GAGCAAAGCTCGCGAACCACCACCACATTCGGCAGGATGCCAACCCGGTTCGCCAGCTTCGCTGGCTCCTACAAGGGGGGGGGAGGTAGCCGGGCGTGGTTACCTTATTCAAAATACGTATGCGTGATCATTTTGCTGAGCTCAGCCAAGCCCAATTGCAACTCATCGATAAATAAATGTAATTCATCCTGCCGCAATACCGCCTGATCGGCGCGCAATACTTTTTTACCCACATCATTCAGCAGGGTGATCGCTTCTTCACTACGCGGCAGGTGACGCAGGCAACTCTTCACTTCCAGCAGGGCATGGAAGAAGGAGCGTGGAAATTTTTTGTCTTTCAGCAGGAACTTCAACACATCCGGCCGACGCACACGTACCTGAATGGTACGACGATACATCTGGTAGGCGGTCAGGGATTTGAGCACACTCATCCACTGAATGTTTTCATAGGGTGTGAGCCCTTCATGCTCTGGCAGCAAATTGGCGGATCGCACATCCAGGATACGGGTGGTCATTTCCGCGCGTTCCAGATTTCGACCCATGCGCAGGAAATCATAGCCGATATCATGCAACATGGTTCCAGCAAGCAAGCCGGTAATGGTCTGCGCACCAAGAATGACTTTCTTCAGGTAGTCATAACGGCCTTTCTTGGAATAGCCGCTGGCCGCATTGCCCTTGGCCATCAGGTACAGATCATTGACTTGCTCCCAGGCTTCGCGGGGAATGATATCGCGGATGGTGCGGGCATTTTCCCTGGCCTGCTGCAGGGAATACACCAGGGAGCTGTAGCTATTGGGGTCGGCGATGAGGAACTTGAGCACCGCGCGCTCATTGAAATCCTCGTGATGCTCCTGGTAATACTCGACGCTACCCAGGATTTCCACAATGGGTCGCCAGCCGGGCTGTACGCCCTTTGGCAGATCCATCAGCAAGTTGGAATTCACCATGATCATGCGTGCGGTATTTTCCGCCCGCTCGATGTAGCGCGCCATCCAGTAAATGTTTTCAGCTACTCGTGACAACATGCTACAGGCCCTCGTCATCCACGATCCAGGTGTCCTTGCTGCCACCACCCTGGGAGGAATTCACCACCGTGGAACCCTTACGCAGGGCTACGCGGGTCAAACCGCCGGTGGTGACATAGACATCATCGGGTGCACTGAGAATGAAGGGCCGCAAATCCAGGTGCCGCGGCTCTACCCGGTTATTGATCAGGGTAGGTGCGGTGGAAAGCGTCAACATGGGTTGTGCAATATAGTTACGTGGATCCTTTTGAATCAGTTTCTTGAACTGTTCACGTTCCTTTACCGTAGCCTGGGGCCCAATGAGCATGCCATAACCGCCGGATTCATTGGCAGGCTTGACCACCAGCTCGGCCAGGTGTTCCAGTACGTATTCCTTTTCATCCTTGTTGATGCAGCGGTAGGTGGGCACATTGCCGATGAGCGGCTCTTCATCCAGGTAATAGCGGATAATGTCTGGGACATAGGAGTACACCACCTTGTCGTCTGCCACCCCGGCGCCCGGCGCATTGGCCAGCGCCACATTGCCCGCCTTCCAGGCACGCAGCAGGCCGGGAACACCCAACTGGGATTCGGGATCAAAGGCTTCCGGGTCCAGGAACAGGTCATCGATACGGCGGTAAATCACATCCACCCGCGCCAGACCATCCACGGTACGCATATATACGCAGTTATCTTTTTCCACCACCAGATCGCGCCCTTCCACCAGTTCCGCGCCCATTTGCTGGGCCAGATAGGCATGTTCGAAGTAGGCGGAGTTATAGATACCGGGCGTCATCACCACGATTTCCGGTTGCTCAATTTCGCGTGGTGACAGGGCCGCCAGCATGTCATACAGCTTTGAAGGGTAATCATCCACCGGCAGTATGCTTTGATCATCAAACAGATCCGGGAATACCCGCTTCATGACCTGGCGGTTTTCCAACATATAGGATACCCCGGAAGGTACCCGCAGATTATCTTCCAGCACATAGATAACCCCATCCTTGTCGCGCACCAGATCGGAGCCGCAAATATGTGCCCAGATGCCGCCCGGGGGATTGATGCCGATGCATTGCTTACGGAAATTGACGGAATTCTCCAGCAGGCTGGCGGGAAAAACGCCATCTTTTACGATTTTCTGCTTATGGTAGATATCGTCAATGAACAGGTTCAGGGCGCGCACCCGTTGCTTGAGACCGCGCTCCACGGTAACCCATTCTGACTTGGGAATGATGCGGGGGATGATATCGAAAGGCCAGGCGCGGTCGATGGAGCCCTCTTCCTCACAATACACGGTAAAGGTGATGCCCATAACGCCGATGGCCATTTCCGATGCCGACTTATACTCCTCGATTTCCCGGTCTTTCAGGTTTCGAAGATATTGGCAAAGCGCCTCAGCCGCAGGACGGGGCTTACCCGTTACCCGAATGAGCTCATCGTAAAATCCCTTTACCTTGTAACTGCCCCAACGTATAGCCATGCTGCACTCATCACCGCTTGACTGTTTATTCTATACTACTCTAATCCATCGCAAATAAAGAAGCAAAATGTCATCGCAACCGGACAGGCTTCTGATACTATTCCAGGCCGGTCGGCTTCACCCGCGGAGTATGGAATGACGTATTGCCTCGCCATCTGTGTAAACGAAGGGGTCTTATTCGCCTCTGATTCACGCACCAACGCCGGCGTGGACTACATCCGCACCTGCAGCAAGATGCATCGCTTCAGCTGGCCCGGCGACCGCACCATCGTGTTGCTTTCGGCCGGTAATCTGGCTACCACCCAGGCGGTAATCAATGCCATTGAGCGGGATCTGGATGATCCGGACGCCAAGTTCAATCTATTGAAGGCAAAGCATCTGTTCGATGTGGCAGACTACATTGGCGACCTGAGCCAGCGCGAACAACGGCACCATGGGGCGGCGGTGGAACGCTTTGGCGGCAGCGCCTCGGCCAGTTTCATTCTTGGTGGACAGATCCAGGGCCGGGAACATGATATCTATCTGGTCTATCCGGAAGGCAACTATATTTCCTCTTCCATCGATACCCCTTACCTGCAAATCGGTGAAAACAAGTATGGCAAGCCCATTCTGGACCGGGTCATCACCATGGATTCTTCACTCAATGATGCCGCCCGTTGTGCCCTGGTTTCCCTGGATTCCACCATGCGCAGCAACATTTCCGTTGGCCCACCCTTTGAGTTGGCCCTCTACACCGCAGACAGCCTGGATGAGCCAAGAGCCATTTCCCTGAAGCTGGCTTCTCCGTACTACAAGTCATTACAGAAATCCTGGAATGAAGGCATCAAGCGTGCATTTTCCCGGCTTCCGAAACTCGACTGGGAATAATCACCTCACCGTGCTATTGAGAGGCTGGCAACGTATTAGGATCTGTCGCCCGGCGTCTATTCATCCCTGAGGGTGAAATGAAAGGCAGCCCCTTCGCCTACGGCACTTTCAGCCCAGATACGCCCCCCGTGGCGGGCAATGATACGGCTTACCGTAGCGAGCCCGATACCATGCCCCTCATATTCAGCCCCATGCAGACGCTGGAATGGGGCAAACAGCTTATCCGCATACTGCATGTCAAAACCGATGCCGTTGTCCATAACACTGAACACCACTTCGCCATTGACCGTATCTTCCTGCAAGCGGATTTCTACCGGATTGCAATCCCGGGTATATTTCCAGGCATTGCCTATGAGATTTTCCAATACCAACCGAATCAGTACCGGATCGGCGATCACCTTGAGCTCACCCCGGCTGCTGAAGCTGACTGTGCGTGATGGTTCCTGTTCCTGCAGGGCGGCAAATACTTCCTGGGCCAGCACCTCCAGATCCACCCATGCGCGCCGTACCGGTTGGCGGGTGACCCGGGAAATCTCCAACATATCCTCGATTTGCCGGCTCATTCGCTGCACCGAGGATCGAACCCTTTGCAGGTAACCGATTCCCGTAGCGTCGAGACGGTCAGCAAATTCATCCATGAGGGCATGACTGAAGCCATCGATACTGCGCAATGGTGCCCGCAAGTCATGAGAGACCGCATAACTGAAGGCCTCCAGCTCG
>CBDUNQ010000268.1:0-4106 GCA_965368625.1 uncultured Gammaproteobacteria bacterium | reverse complement strand
ATGGGCCTTCCAGTGGCCAATGGCCTTGCGCATATCCAGCTTGTCGCGGCGGCCGATCATTTCATTCATGGAACGGAAACCCAGTTTGGCCATCAATTGGCGAATTTCCTCGGCCACGAAGAAGAAGTAATTCACTACATGTTCCGGCTTGCCGGTGAAGCGCTTGCGCAATTCCGGATCCTGGGTGGCCACCCCCACGGGGCAAGTATTGAGGTGACACTTGCGCATCATGATGCAGCCTTCCACGATGAGTGGCGCCGTGGCAAAGCCGAATTCATCGGCCCCCAGCAGAGCGCCGATCACCACATCGCGACCGGTACGCATGCCGCCATCCACCTGCACGGCGATGCGGGTACGCAACTTGTTCATCACCAGGGTCTGATGGGTTTCCGCCAGACCGATTTCCCAGGGGGAACCGGCATGCTTCAGCGAAGTCAGCGGCGAGGCACCGGTTCCGCCATCGAAACCGGAAATGGTTACATGGTCCGCATGGGCCTTGGAAACCCCGGCCGCCACGGTACCCACGCCCACTTCCGATACCAGCTTCACGGAAACGCGGGACTTGGGCTGCACGTTTTTCAAATCGTGGATCAGCTGCGCCAGATCTTCAATGGAATAAATATCATGATGTGGCGGCGGCGAAATCAGCCCCACGCCGGGAGTGGAATGGCGCACCTTGGCAATGCGCTCATCCACCTTATGACCCGGTAACTGACCACCCTCGCCGGGCTTGGCGCCCTGGGCCATCTTGATTTGAATGTCGTCGGAGTTCACCAGGTATTCGGTGGTCACGCCAAAGCGGCCGGAAGCCACCTGCTTGATGGCGGAACGCATGGAGTCGCCATTTTCCATGGGCGTGAAGCGGGAACGCTCTTCACCGCCTTCCCCGGTATTGGACTTGCCGCCGATGCGGTTCATGGCAATGGCCAGGGTGGTGTGCGCTTCCCAGGAAATGGAGCCAAAAGACATGGCGCCGGTGGCAAACCGCTTGACGATATCCTTGGCCGGTTCCACTTCTTCCAGCGGCACGGGCTTCGCGGCGAACTTGAGTTCAAACAGGCCACGCAGGGTCTTCAGTTGCTCGTTCTGTTCATCCACCAGGGTGGAGTATTCGGCAAAGGTCTTGGCGTCATTGGCCCGGGTGGCATGCTGCAGCTTGGCAATGGTGTCCGGCGTCCAGCTATGGTCTTCACCCCGAATGCGAAACGCATAGTCCCCGCCCACATCCAGGGAATGGGCATAGATGGGATTATTGCCATAGGCATCCTGATGCCAGCGCACGGCTTCTTCCGCCACTTCCTTGAGGCCCACGCCTTCAATGGTGGTGGCGGTGCCGGTGAAATATTTTTCCACGAATTCGGACTTCAAGCCCACGGCATCAAAGATCTGGGCGCCACAGTAAGACTGGAAGGTGGAAATGCCCATCTTGGAAAACACCTTGAGCAAGCCCTTGCCCACGGCCTTGATGTAGCGCTTGTTGATTTCCTTTTCATCCAGATCCTTGGGCAACTGATCCTTGATGGCCGCCAGGGTTTCAAAGGCCAGATAGGGGTTGATGGCTTCGGCGCCATACCCCGCCAGGGTGGCGAAATGATGCACTTCACGGGCGGCACCGGTTTCCACCACCAGGCCCGATGCAGTACGCAGACCGGCACGCACCAGGTGATGATGCACCGCGGCGGTGGCCAGCAGGGCGGGAATGGCGATGCGCTCGGCACTCACGGCCCGGTCCGAAAGAATCAGGATATTGAAACCTTCATGCACGGCCGCTTCCGCCGCCTTGCACAGCGAGGCAATGGCGCCTTCCATGCCGGCCGCGCCTTCACTGGCGGCATAGGTGATATCCAGGGTCTTGGTGCGGAAGGCACCCTGGGTGGTGTTTTCAATGTTGCGGATGCGCTCCAGATCCTTGTTGGTGAGGATCGGCTGGCTCACTTCCAGGCGCATGTCGGCTTCACCCGAATCCAGCCCCAGCAAATTGGGGCGCGGACCGATGAGGGATACCAGGGACATGACCAGCTCTTCGCGAATGGGGTCGATGGGCGGATTGGTCACCTGGGCAAAGTTCTGCTTGAAGTAATTGGCCAGCGGCTTGGCCTTGCTGGATAGCACGGCCACCGGGTTATCGGCCCCCAGGGAGCCAATGGCTTCCTGACCGGTCCAGGCCATGGGAATCATCAGGATCTTGATGTCTTCCTGGGTAACGCCAAAGGCTTGCTGGCGATCCAGCAGCGTGGCGCGGTCGCCTTCGCCGCCATTGGCGGTGGCGGGCAGGTTCTTCAGGTGAATCTGCCCCTTGTCGAGCCAATCCTGATAGGGATGGCTGCCGGCAATGCGGTCCTTCAACTCCGTATCATCAATGATGCGGCCCTGCTCCATATCGATGAGGAACATCTTGCCCGGTTGCAGACGCCACTTCTTGACGATCTTGTGAGCGGGAATGGGCAGCACGCCCATTTCCGAGGCCATCACCACCAGATCATCATCGGTAATCAGGTAACGTGCCGGACGCAAACCATTGCGGTCCAGGGTGGCACCGATCTGCCGGCCATCGGTAAAGGCCACGGCCGCGGGGCCATCCCAGGGTTCCATGAGGGCGGCGTGATATTCATAGAAGGCGCGGCGGCGCTCATCCATCAGAGGATTGCCGGCCCAGGCTTCGGGAATCAACATCATCATGGCCTGGGACAGGGAATACCCGCCGGACACCAGCAATTCCAGGGCATTATCAAAGGCCGCGGAATCGGAAGTGCCTTCGGGAATCAATGGCCATACCTTTTCCAGGTCTTCCCCGAACAACTTGGACGCCATGGAATGACGACGCGCACGCATCCAGTTCACATTGCCCCGCAGGGTATTGATTTCCCCATTGTGGGCAATCATGCGGAATGGGTGCGCCAGATCCCAGGAAGGGAAGGTATTGGTGGAAAACCGCTGATGCACCAGGGCCAGGGCGGATACCACCCGTTCATCTTTCAGGTCGTGGTAATAGGTATCCACCTGGTTGGCCAGCAACATGCCCTTATAGTTGATGGTGCGACTGGAAAGCGAAGGCACATAGAACTGTTCCCGTCCCTCCCAGTTGGAGGCGCGCACGGCATTTTCCACCACCTTGCGAATGATGTAGAGCTTGCGCTCAAAGGCATCCTGGTCGGTGCAGGATTCCCCACAGCCGATGAACAGTTGCCGCACTGCGGGCTCCACTGCCTTGACGCTTTCGCCGAGGCCGGCATTTTCCGTGGGTACGTCGCGCCAGCCCAGGAATTGCTGACCTTCTTCACTGATGGTGCGCTCAAACAGGGCTTCACATTCGGCACGGGTCTTGGCGGACTGGGGCAGAAACACCATGGCCACGCCATAGCGCCCGACTTCCGGCAGGGTTATGCCCTGGGTCGCGATCTCCGCGCGCAGAAAGGCATCGGGAAGCTGAATCAGGATACCGGCCCCATCGCCCGCCAGGGGGTCGGCGCCCACGGCGCCGCGGTGGGTCAGATTTTCCAGGATCTGCAAGCCCTGGCGCACAATGGCGTGACTCTTCTCGCCTTTGATATGGGCGACAAAACCAACGCCGCAGGCGTCATGTTCATTTTGGGGGTCATATAACCCCTGCTTGGGTGGCAAAGTCCCACGACTCATGGTCGGACCTCTTTAACATTCAGTGAAATACAGGAGATCGGCGCAGGCGCCAGCGCACCCGTAGTGGTCCGGTAGGACACGGGCCCCGAGACTCCGCAGCGCAAATTCGGCCAGACAGGATAATCCAGATCGCTTTCCGGTGCCAGTCCCCATGCCGGTCCGGCTGCTATCCCCTTAGATAGCAAGGGGATTTCAGCCACAAAGGGGAGTGGAAGTCTGGGCCCGGCCCGTGGCTTCAGGGGGCTGGCATCTGGGCTTGCACCGAGCCCAGGGTACGGGGCCAGGGTTTGGCCGCCTGCACCTTGGCAGGCAATTGCGCCAGGGCCGCCGTGGCCGCTGCGCGATCGGCAAAGCTGCCATAGAGCAGGGTATACCAGTCGCCGCCCTTGTGGATCCGCTTGAAGTAAGCCACCTCCCCCTTAAGGCCGTGGGTACGGATGAATTTCAGCAGGGAATCTTCATTGCGGGAC
>CBDUNQ010000267.1:0-4112 GCA_965368625.1 uncultured Gammaproteobacteria bacterium | reverse complement strand
GCACGCGCTGTTGATTTTGCGCGCGGGAATGTATTCCTCCATTTTGTTCACGCCGCTGAAGTACCCCCCCCGCCTTGAGCAAAACAGCCGCACCTACGGCATCCCGATTGGAGCGCACCCCTTCCAGGTCAAGCTGTAGCCAGTGATTACCCGAACCGGTATTGCGGAACAACTGGACTGGACCATCTTCTTCAAAGGGTCGACGGGACTTGCCGTTGGTTACCAACAAATCGAGATAGCCATCCACATCGAAGTCGGCCATGGCAACGGCATCGCCCCGGCCTTTAAGGGTACCTGCTGCCCCTCCGCCATCGGGAACCCTCACAAAATATCCGCTTCCCAGGTTTTCATAGACTACATTGGGGATATTAGCTACCGGACTGGTGCTTACCATATAGAGATCAAGATCCATATCATTGTCGAAGTCACCGGCAACCACACTACGGCCTGCCGTAGGCTCCAGACCCTGCACACGCGCCATTTCATCGTACATGGCTCCATTGCGCACAAAGTAGCGATCGGCAGGTGGTGAAGCAAGCGGATCCCAGCCAATGGCCTCCACCTGGGAGAAACTGATATCCGTGTGCATGATGAATGCTTCCGCCTTCGCCATCGAGTAACTGGAAACCAGGAATACCCATTCCCCGGTTGCCGGTTCATAGCCGATAAAAATACCCTTTTCAATGCCAGCCATATGGCTTGCGATACCGTGATTTCGAGTATCTGTGGAGGAAAGAGTTATGATTGGTCTGTCAGGATGCAGGCGGTTGGCGCCAATATTCACAATTGTAAAAGGCCACTCACGTTCCAGAAAAGTGAGATCAAATACCACATCACCACTGGCTTTGAAACGGATGCCACGCTCAGACTGCGCCTTTCCACCAAAGTGCCCTTCCAGAATATTGGGTGCCGCGAGCACTACGTCTTCTCGCCGCTCACCCTTTACCATGAGCAAGTCATTATCCAGGTCACCATCGAAATCGGCAATCACCACATCACTGATAATTTCATTGGCATAACGGGAAAAGTCACCCAGCAGAGTCAGACTGTTGAAGGGATATGACACCAGATCGAATACGCCATAAGGAAAACGCATATTCTCTTCCAGTAGAAGATCCGGCTTCCAGTCACCGGTAACATCACCCAATATGGCGTAATTCCTGCCCCGGTTGGAGGTATGGGCAATACCCATATCCGATGCGATATCCAGATACCCCTGAAGTTCGGGCACATATTGAAATAACGCACTGGCTGAGGCACCCAGCTCCGGATGGTCGGTAGGATTATAGATATCCAGCCTGCCGTCATTATTGGCATCAAACCATAAAGGCATACGGCCACGACCACCGGTGAAATTCAAACCCAGGGATTCCGCCTTTTCCAGGAATACTCCATTTACATTTTCCAGAAACAGGTTTGGGTTTGAACCGCCCAGACTTACAAGATCTGAGCCTACCAGTTGGAGTAGGTCCTGATCGCCATCGTTATCATAGTCCGCCCATGCTGCACCATGGGCATCGTATTCTTCAAGGGCAAGAATATGGGCCGGCACCTTCAACAGGGTGACATCCTGAAACTGACCATTTCCTTCATTGAGATACAGATTGGGTGGACTTACGTGATTGGTCACCCAGAGATCAGGCAAACCATCGCCATTGTAATCTGACCACGCGGCACCCCAACTCCGGCCTTCATAGGTGAATCCGGCAGTGGCACTGACATCTTCAAAACCAATGGCAGCATGCGATTGGTTGGTAGCGGAAAAAAAAGACACCAGGAATACGCTTACACAGATAAATCGACTGATTTTCTCATCCGTAAGAAAATCCATATGAACATTCATGCTTCTTCCTCCAGGCACATTATTGTTTTTGCTGAAATCCATTTCATGGCAAACAAGTCACGCAACGATGAACGTTCCGATCTACGTATACTGCCAAAAACAGTATATTACGGAACCGAGGCTACTTTGCCATATCCTTAGATTGACCCGCGGTTGGCATATGGTTGCAACGATGCTAACTCAATGACCAAACAATAGTTTTTTTATTTTCCCTGCTATCGCTGCCAGGGGTAGGCCGGAGCGCGAGCCGCTATCCGAACCTTACAATAAGGTCATATTACACCAAGGTGCAGAAGGACGCCAAGGCATGGATTCCAGGCAAACTGCGCTATTATGTGGCGCACATGAATATCCCACCTGCCACCACCCCATGACTCTGAAAATTCTCATGGGCTGCTCCAGCCCACCCGATCAGGGTGCCGGCGGTATCCTAAGCTACACTCTGGAACTGATTGACTGCTTGAGCGCGGAAGGTGCAGAGATTCATCTGGCTTCACCCAGGCCACAGTCCATGGAATGGTGCACACAACGTTCTGTTCAACACATCCCCACCGACCCGCACGACAAACCCGACCAGGCGATTCAGCGCATTTTCCAGGCCATGCACACCAACGCATTCAATGGAATCATCAATAACGATAACCCATTTCTCCAATGCCTGTTCCCGGTATCCTGCTGCCCTACCATCGCCATTGGACACTTTGATCGCAGCCTCATTGCCTCTCTGGCCTGCTTTCAACCGGCATGGAGTGATTATGTAGTGGCTATTTCCAACGATATGGCGAAGCGCTATATCAACCACTATGCCATACCCGCGGATCGATGCGTGCACATACCCAACAGCCTGCGCGACCCCGGCCCACCCCCTTCCGGCAAACCGATGGGAACAAACGATCTGAAAACCATTTTTGTCGGTGGCAACGAAAGAAGGAAAGGTGCTGATCAGATCCTTACTGCACTACGGAACCATCGGGAACACTGGAACGGAAAATCACTGGACTGGTTCGGAAACCTCCCGGAAAAAATCCAGCGTCGAATAAACGCATACCCGTTCATTCGTTATCACGGCGCAAGACCCAGAGAATCTGTTTTATCCTCGCTGCAAAAATCCGATGTACTGCTCTTCCCTTCACGCTTTGAGGGCTGCCCCATGGCAGTACTGGAAGCCATGTGTCATGGAGTAGTACCCATTGTCAGCGATGGTGACGGCGCCATGAAAGATATGATTATTCACGGCGAGAACGGCTTCATCTGCCCACTCTCTCATTGGCCCCAATGCGCCATGGATTACCTTTGTTTATTGCAACGAGATCCGCAATTGCTGGAAAGAATGAAAGCCAGCACACGACAGCGGTTCCTCGATGAATACAACAGCCGGAATACGGCGAAAAAGCTGTTGGCGCTTCTGGAAGCCCCTACAGTGGATCGCAGCAATCCACCATCCCGCATCCGTATGTTGCACTGGCACCGCCCTATTGGGGCCATCACCCAAGCACCCGGATGGCTGCAGCGCCAGCGCAACCGGATTCAGTATCGTTTGGGAAGACTGCGCCCGGCGGGATGGCTGCAGGTGTAAGGCGGGAGACAGGACAGCATATCCCGTTACCCGTAGACAGGATGTAACCCAGCCGCCTCCATGAAAGCAGCCAAAATCAAATCGGGGGATAACGTATTGAAAAATGGTGCCCAGGGACAGAATCGAACTGCCGACACGGGGATTTTCAATCAGAGACAACCAACAACCCACAACAAATTACAGCAATAAATACAATAAGATATGCCATTCCATCTACCACTACTTATTGCGCTTTTTGGCCATTATTTGCCCGCAAGTGCGCCATCAGTGCGCCACACATTTAATCTTGATGGCATATGTATTAACGCCCAGCAATTACCCCATGGGTTCAACATATTTCTGCAAGTCAGCATAATGGAAATAGCCTACTAGTCACAGTCTGGATAAGCTGAATCGGGTGAAATCTTCGAAAATAGGACATTACAAATGAATTTTAGTGGGGCAATGAAACTCAAGGTATTTCAATATGCCCTAGCCAAAGATACCCAGCCAGTCGTTTATCAAACTGAATAGCGCCAAACCATATATTCAAGCGATATGACCAAAAGAAAAACCCCTCCAGTGGCACGTCAGGGCTCCAATTGCCCTGGGTCAACCACCTTCAACGAGGCTCAAGTAAAAAGATAACGATTGAAATGAAGCATGTCAATATGCGAGTCTCGACGTCCCCCCCATATTGAGTAGCACGAGGAT
>CBDUNQ010000266.1:0-4126 GCA_965368625.1 uncultured Gammaproteobacteria bacterium | reverse complement strand
CGTATCGTCACCTTCAATCACACAGAGCAGGCTGGCAATACCAAATAGTGCCCCGATGCCATCCGCACTCTCCAGCTCACGATCGGGATGAAAGGCCAGCAGGGCATTGTCACGCACTTCAATATAGATACCGGGATAGTTTTCCAGTACCCGTTGCAAGCTTTTGATCAGGTCTTCAGGGTCGACTCCCTGCGGCTCCCGATACCAGTTGTATTCACGACTGAAGGATGCGAGTTCAGGCGTATCGATTTCCTCAAATTCCACCAGGTAACGCTCCAGATAGTGACCGGGCGTCACCACCAGATCCGGTAACTCCACACCCTCACCCTGTAAGCGCACAATGATCAGTGTATGGCGGTGTTCCGAGTAGTAATCGGGTGCCGCCGTATGGCTGTAATCAAAAAGTTTTATATGGCAGCCGGCGTATTGCCCCGTCATGATATTGTATTCCTGGCGCATGTCACCCCGGCGGAGATAGACAAAATCGTGCAGATTCAAAGTGCCCACAACCCCGGCACTGAAATCCAGCGCGTGGCGACCGGCAATCTCCGCCAATAGGCGGGAGCGACTCGACAAACGCGCTCTTTCCCGTAACAGCGTGGCATCATGCATACGTGCCGAAAGTGCGTGCGGAGTAAACTGGTCATAGTTTTCCATGCCAATGAGCCGGAAGCCTCTACCTTCGCGCATACACTCTTCCTGAAAGGTATGCAGGTATTCCATGCCCGTGTGATCGATGATATGCCCCGACTCACTGGCCACCATGGTAACGGATGCCTCTGCTGGCAATGACTGCAACAGCTTGTCCAGCGGCAACAAGTTGAAACACACCACCGAGCCCAGGGTGATTTCTACATGGGGCTTACCTTCATGCTCTTCACGTTTGACTTTGATCACCGGACTGCGGAATAAGGAAACCAGATTACGCAGCACCAGGCCTACGGCCTGACGATAACTGAGTCGTCCGGTCAGCACAGTGCGGAACGAGGGGCTTAGGAGATACGCCAGCATGGTAATCTCGGCGGCAATGCCGATCAGGATTCCATAGAGTAGATCCGTGGCGAGAATCGCGACAATGGTAATCAGAAAAATGACGATCTGATCGCGGCCGATGGCGTAGGTCTTCTGGAACACGCGGTATTCGCACAAGCGCCAGCCAACATACACCAGGATGGCACCAATGGCGGCCAGCGGCACACGGCTGATCAGGTCCTTGGCCAGGAACAGGAAGATAATCAGAAATACCGCGTTATAGAAATTCGCCCACAGGGTGCGGCCACCGGCATCAATATTGGCCCGGCTTTTTACCCCACCGGGAATTATGGTCAGGCCACCAAAGATACTGGACAACATATTGGACACACCCATGGCCCGCAAGGTGGTATTAGCGTGGGACTTCCGTTGGAAAGGATCGATTTTGTCCACTGCCGCAATGGTGGCCAGGGATTCGATACCGTCAATCAGGGTAAGGGTGATGATGACCACCAGAATACTGCCCCACAGTTCCGGCCGCTGCATTACATCACCAAAGGCAGGCAGGGTAATGCCGCCTTCGAGAATATCCTCGGGCATGCTGATCAGGTACTTGGCATCCAGATTGAAGGCATACCCCAGCACAATACCAATCACAGCCACCACCAGTGCAGGTGGCAACTTCTTCAACCAGCTCACGCGGGTCTGGTTCAGATAAAACATCAAGAACAGACAGAACCCTCCAATGAGGAACACCGGCCAATGGATACGGGTCAGGCTTTCAGGCAAGGTGAGAATGGCGGTGAACATGTCTTTGCTGAGGGGCGCAAGATCACCCAGCAGAGGGGGAATCTGCTTGACGATGATCATGATACCGATGGCCGCCAACATGGCTTCCACAACGGTCACCGGCAGGAAAATGGCAAAGCGACCGGCATTGACCAGGCTCAACACGATTTGCACCAGGCCGGTAAGACAGATGGCAACCAGCAGTAGCGGATAACCCGCCGCCAGGTCACCATTGCCCAGGGTCAGCATGCCGGCAAACAGTGCCGGTGCAAGACCCGCGGCGGGTCCGCTTATGGTGACGTAGGCACCGCCGAGAAAAGGAAAGATAAGGCCGGCGATAATAGCCGAAATGATACCGGTGATGGGTGGCGCACCGGAAGCCACGGCGATCCCCAGGGAAAGTGGCATGGATACCAGCGCCACCTGTAATCCGGCCCCCAGGTCATAGCGCCAGTGTTTGAGTCCGGCCAGGCCATTGCTTGGTTTTTCTTCAATTCGCTTCGTCATGGACCTGCTTCAAACCCGGCACATACTCCACTATAGAACACCTGAAAACACCTGGCCTGCCCTGGAATAGCTGGCACCCAGATAACCCCATGTAGAACAGGGACGAGGCAAGGATCCCGAAGCAACCCTGCCAGCGAGTATACGGAAGCCGAAGGCGTAGGCCAATCTGCCCCACGCACAGAACCCGTGACGCTTCAAAATACGGTTCTTCTGTGGTTACCAGGCCACCTTTATCCAGACACCGGCTATCCATAACCGCTTGACGCTACTCCATCAGACTTGGTCGGGGCAGGGTTACCCGGCCCTGTGATTGCGGGCAACAAAAAAGGGCGCCTTTGGCGCCCTGGGTATTCGGTAGTACAAACGGCTTATGCGGAAAAGGAAGATCCACAACCACAGGTAGTGGTGGCGTTGGGATTGCGAATAACAAACTGCGCTCCTTCCAGGTCTTCCTTGTAGTCGATTTCAGCACCCACCAGATATTGAAAGCTCATGGGGTCCACCAACAGTTTGACGCCACACTGCTCTACTGCCGTATCGCCATCGTTGACGGTTTCGTCAAAGGTGAAGCCATACTGAAAACCGGAGCAACCGCCACCGGTGATAAATACCCGCAACATCAGCTCCGGATTACCTTCTTCCTCGATCAAACCCTTCACCTTGGTGGCGGCGGCTTCGGTGAAGACCAGGGGAGTTTCCATTTCGGTGGTTGCAGCTGCGCTCTCGCTCATTTCATTCTCCAGCAATTCAATTCGTCCGGAATACTTCGGAATGGCCCAAGTATGCATTTCCTGACTAATATAGTCAAGAATTCTCCGGCGCCGGCACCTTGCCGCCGGACACCGTGGTTTTGGCCACGGTTTCTTTACGCACCGGCTTTTCCGCTTCCTGCCCGCGGTGCACCAGATTGCCATTCACTTCGGCGCCCATGGCCATTTCGATCAGGTGGTAATAGACATTACCACTGACCTTGGCATGGGCCGCCAGTTCAATGCGTTCGCTGGCATGGACATCCCCCTCCACCCGGCCATTGAGCACGACATGGGGCACCCGGACTTCCCCTTCCACGGCACCCTGTTCACTCAGGGTCAGTACGGAATTGGTGCCGGTATCGGCCACCACATTTCCCTTGATCGTGCCATCCACATGCAGGCCGCCGGAAAAATGAATATTGCCCTCCAGCACGGAATTCTGCCCGATAATGGTATCGATGGCCGCTGATGTGTGTTTTTTGCCTTTGGTAAACATGGTATCCCTCCGAAGGTTTTGGTTCCCTTTATGTCGGCCAATCCTGCTTATGCTCCAGTACCGGCGGGCTTTTCTTTCCCTTGGGCACCACCCGCAACAATACACTTCGAGGGCGAAACGGTCCCGGCAGCTGAATCTTTCCCGTGAAATGCTCAAAATAACGGAATTGAAAGGGGATTTCCTTTTGCTGCGACTCGCTGAGCTGCGCCAGGGTCAGGGTTTTGCTGCTTCCCTCCCAATCACCTTCCAGGGACAACTGTATAACACCCCGCACCGCCGTATCATTCCGCTTTACCTGCACCAGGGTCAGATTATAGATAAAGCTGCCTTCCTCATTGGCCGGTTCCCAACGCAGGCGATGCACGCGCAATCCCGGCTTGGCTTGGCCGGGAGACATAATACCTTGATAAAACGCCAATTCTTCACGCATTTGCGCCATTTTATCCTGCAGATCCCCGAGACTCTGGCGCACCTCCAGGGTTGCCTGATGGTCAATCTGGCTGGAGCGCTTCAACACGGCCACCTTTTCCAGTAACTGCCGCTGCTTTTCCCCCAGGGCCGCCACTTCATCCAGTAAGCGATTGCGTTCGGCTCGCACACTCACCAGTTC
>CBDUNQ010000265.1:0-4147 GCA_965368625.1 uncultured Gammaproteobacteria bacterium | reverse complement strand
GGTCATCGACCTGCCTCCGGGCACTGGTGATATTCAGCTGACCCTGGCGCAGCAAATCCCCGTCTCCGGTGCCGTGATTGTTACCACGCCCCAGGACATTGCCCTGCTGGATGCGCGTAAGGGGCTGAAGATGTTTGAAAAGGTCGAAGTGCCCATTCTCGGCATCGTGGAAAACATGAGCATACACATTTGCTCCAAGTGTGGTCACGAAGAGCATATCTTCGGCAAGGGTGGTGGCCAGAACATGTCCGATCAGTACGATGTGGATTTCCTCGGCGCGCTGCCACTGGATATGCGTATTCGTGAAGAAACCGATGGCGGCAAGCCCACGGTTGTGGCGGATCCTGACAGCCGTATCGCGCAGATCTATCGGGAAATCGCCCGCCGTACCGCGGCCAAGCTTTCCACCCAGGCCAAGAGCTATGCGGCCAAGTTCCCGCAGATTGTGATTCAAAACAACTGAGCCGGGATCTTTCCGCGCTGTCAGGCTTGCCTTCCTGCAAATGAAGGCAGGCCTTTTTTGTGTTTCCGGTAAGTAGCGAGGGGGTCTCCTTCCCATCCAATTACCCGGTGCAGTGAAACTACGGGGTATTCGCAGACCGGCTCACTTTTTTTATGGAGCGAATCCCGGTATCTTGTGCCCCTTCTTGAGGAGGCGCAAAAACCAATGTCAATTAAGTCAGATCGCTGGATTCGACGCATGGCCCAGGGGCAGGGGATGATTGAACCCTTTGAGCCCGGACAGGTTCGGGAAAATGAAACCACGGGGCGCATGATTTCCTATGGTACATCCAGCTATGGCTACGATGTACGTTGTGCCGATGAATTCAAGATCTTCACCAATATCAACTCGGCCATTGTCGATCCCAAGAATTTTGATGAAAACAGCTTCGTCAATGTGCAGTCGGATGTTTGCATTATTCCCCCCAATTCCTTTGCCTTGGCGCGAACCGTGGAATACTTCCGCATTCCGCGCAATGTGCTTACCGTGTGTCTGGGTAAATCCACCTATGCCCGCTGTGGCATCATCGTCAATGTCACCCCGCTGGAACCCGAATGGGAAGGGCATGTGACCCTGGAATTTTCCAACACCACCACCCTGCCGGCGAAAATCTATGCCAATGAAGGGGTGGCACAGATGCTGTTCTTTGAATCGGACGAGGTGTGCGATACCTCCTATAAGGATCGGGGTGGAAAATATCAGGGGCAGCGGGGAGTAACCCTGCCCAAAGCCTGATTCTTCACCCTGGCAACGACAGGTGCGCCTTCGCCGTGAGGGAACAGGGGGGGATTACAGCAACTTACCGACAGGTGCCAACACCACGGATTCGGAGTCAGGCTCGGTTGCGGATGGCTGGGATGCCGTGTCAGACCCCAGGCTCCAGGGAGAATCCACCATCCATTCCTTCATCGCCATCTTTTGCATGGGGCGGCCAATATGATAGCCCTGCCCCAGATCGCAGCCCAATGTGCGCAGCCGCTCGAGGATGGATTGGTTTTCAATACCTTCTGCCACTACCCACAAGTCAAAATTGTGGGCCAGATCGATAATGGAGCGCACGATTTTTTCATCATCCAGTGAGTTATCCATTTCCATGACAAAGGATTTGTCAATTTTCAGTTCGCGCACCGGCAGGCTTTTCAGGTAGGACAGAGAGGAATACCCGGTGCCGAAGTCATCAATGGAAATGCGTACCCCGGCATCGTGTAATGCGCGTAATGCCGCCATACTGCTTTCCGGGTCCAGCATCATGGCGCTTTCGGTTACCTCCAGAATCAGATTGCCGGGCCGGGTGCCCCAGATTTGCAGGGCGCGCAGGATCATGTCCTGCAGTTCGGGGTAATGCAATATGCGCGCGGAAAGGTTGACCGCCACCGTAAGACAGCCGAATTGGCGATTGCAATCGGTGCACTGTCGTAATGCGGCATTGAGGCACCATTCGGTAAAAGGGATGACCAGGTCCGATTGCTCCAGTACGGGAATGAAAGCGTCGGGATAGATCAGACCGCGCTGGCTGCTGTTCCAGCGACACAGGGCTTCGGCACCGTGAATCCGGCCGCTGGGAAGGTGGATCTTGGGTTGGAAGTACAGTTCCAGTTCCGATTGTTCCAGCGCGGTTTCCAGTTCGCTTTCCAGCGCCATGGGAGCAGTGTCGGCCTGGTGTTTTTTCGGGTCAAACAGCACAAAACTCTCACCCAGTTTGATGGCATGATGCATGGCGGCATCGGCATCCTGCAGTAATTGGATGTAATCCCGGTTGCCACCGTGCTGACAGGCAGCTGCCATGCGCAGCCGAATGCGTATCCTGTGCAAGCCTACCTGAAAACCGTTTTCCACCTTTTGTTTGATGCGGTTGGTAGCGAGAATCAAGCGTTGTGGATTCGCCAGGCGAGTGATAAGCAGGGCGAATTCATCATTTCCCAGGCGATAAACTCCATCTCCCTCGCGCAGCATTGGCTGCAGTTGCTGTGCCAGTTCCAACAAGACCTGATCACCCACCGGATGTCCATAGGCGGCATTCAGGCTGCGGAATTTTTGAATGTTGATCAGCAGGACGGCATTCAGGGAATCACCTTTCAGGGTCTGTAAATCGCCTATCAGGCTGGTGCGGTCTGCAATCTGGTGAAGGCTGTTATACACGGAAATCCCGTCAATATGGTTGTTTTAGAGATAGTAATCGCGCAAATCGATGTCGTAGGCATCGGGATCCAGTGGTTGCGTGATGGCCAGGGGATTTCCATGGCGGTCTTCGGTTTCCCTGGCCAGGTCAATAATGGGAGAGAAGGATAATGGCTGATGCCTGGCATCCAGAACCACCATCACCTTGGGGCGCAGGCGGCGTATCCGGTTTTGGGAAATGACGATGCCGATTTCTCCCGTGGAAAGCTCTACCAGGGAACCGGTGGGATAAACCCCCAGGCATTGTATGAACTGTTCAATCAATTCGGTCTGAAAATCCACATCCCGCCATTGATACAGGGTCAGCACCGCTTCATGTTGAGACATGGCCGCCGAATAGGCGCGGTCACTGATAATGGCATCGTAACAATCCACCAGGGCACCGATTCGTCCGAAAATGGGGATATTGGTACCTGTGATGCCATGGGGGTAGCCCTTGCCGTTATGGCGTTCGTGATGGGTTTGTGCCACTTCCAGTGACGTGTTGTGCATCCCCTTGATACCACTCATTACCTTGGTGCTGTACTCCACATGTTTTTGCATCAGGGCGAATTCATCGGCAGTGAGTTTGCCGGGCTTCGCCAGTAATTCCTCCGGGAGCTGCATCTTGCCAACATCAAACAACAGGGTGCCTATAGCCAGGTGTTCAAGCTCATGCTTTTCGAGACCCAGGTGACGTCCAAAGGCAATGGCCAGGGTGCAGGCATCAATGGAATGCACATAGGTATAGGCATCTTTGGTTTTCATCTTGGAAAGCCAGAGAAAGGCATCAGGGTTGCGCACTATGCTGTCGATCATGCCGCCAACGGCTTCCTTGACCATGGTGGTTTTGATCTGCTTCCCCATGCGTACATCCTCCATGATGGTGCTCACTTCGGTACGCAGGCTGTCATAAATCTCTTTGGCGGGTTCCATTTCCTCTTCAATGGTGACCGAGTCGCGGTAGCGGTTCTGTGCCGGGCGATTGGAAAGAATCAGATTCAAGGCGTCGGGCTGATGACCTCGAATTGGGGTGTCCAGATATTGCTCGGCTTCAATGCCGCGCTCGATATCGATGACCACATGCTGGCAGGTGCGCCGCAATTCATCGATATCCGCCGGGTCGGTAAGCACAAACCCCTGAAACATAAAACGGGTTTCCACCCAGGGGCGATCCAGCTCATGGATATACATTCCCGGTTTGAGGTCGTGTACGGAGACCAGGCGTTGGTAGCGTTTATCGACGGCTTTCATTATAGATAGCGTTTCCCAGGGGCCAGGGGCCGAGATGTTCTTTCCACCTCTCGCTATCGGCAGGAATTCTTCTGACTTGATGGAAAAACGCCATGGGGTCTACTTTGGCGCGGAATTATAAAGATGATATATTTCAATAAATTATAGATATTCCGGCGTAAGCGGTATGCGTGTTTGCGGGTGAGCCGATGCTTGCACCGTGTAAGGGAAATGCCCGGGCTACGGGTGGGTGGG
>CBDUNQ010000264.1:0-4173 GCA_965368625.1 uncultured Gammaproteobacteria bacterium | reverse complement strand
GAGCGAAGCAGGTACCTTATTCAGGGGATATTATATCAGAAAAATGTGATATACTTCTGCTACAGCGTTTTCCGTTTCGTAACACGCCCCCCTATACTTACTCCTGTGGGACCTCCCCACGGAACTGGGTTGCACCCACCATACAGGTACCCCTGATGTCCGAATCTCATGCGCCGGTGACGGCTTTCCGCGATCTTGCCCTTGGTGAGCCTATTCTCAAGGCCCTGGAGGAAGTGGGTTATGAAACCCCATCCCCCATTCAGGCAAGGACCATTCCCCCCTTGCTGGCCGGCAGGGATGTGGTAGGGCAGGCGCAGACCGGTACGGGTAAGACCGCTGCCTTTGCCCTGCCGCTACTGGCGCGCATCGATGTACGTAATACCCGGCCTCAGGTGCTGGTACTGGCGCCGACCCGGGAGCTGGCTATCCAGGTGGCTGAGGCATTTCAGCGTTATGCGGCCTATCTGAAAGGCTTTCATGTATTACCCATTTATGGCGGGCAGGATTACGGAACGCAGTTGCGGGCCTTGAAACGCGGGGTGCATGTGGTGGTGGGGACGCCGGGGCGGGTAATGGATCATATGCGCCGCGGCAGCCTCGTGCTCGACGCCCTCAATGCACTGGTGCTGGATGAAGCCGATGAAATGCTGCGCATGGGTTTTATCGATGACGTGGAATGGGTGCTGGGGCAAACCCCGCCGAAACGGCAGGTAGCGCTGTTTTCCGCCACCATGCCCGATGTGATACGGCGTATCGCCAAGAAATATCTGCAACAACCCGATGAAATCACCATCAAGCAGCAGGCGGCTACGGCCAGCCTGATCCGCCAACGATTCTGGATGGTCAGTGGCTATCACAAGCTGGATGCCCTTACCCGGATTCTCGAATTTGAAACCTTCGATGGCATGATTATCTTTGTGCGCACCAAAAATGCCACTGTGGAACTGGCGGAGAAATTGTTGGCACGGGGCTATGCCGTGGAAGCCCTGAATGGCGATATTCCACAAGCCCAGCGTGAACGCACGGTGGACCGCCTGAAGCGGGGCAAGATCGATATTCTGGTGGCTACCGATGTGGTGGCGCGTGGCCTGGATGTAGAACGCATCAGTCACATCATCAATTACGATATTCCTTACGATACCGAGTCCTATGTGCACAGGATCGGTCGCACCGGACGAGCCGGGCGCAGCGGCGATGCCATCCTGTTTGTGGCGCCTCGTGAGCGACGCTTGCTAAGCGCCATCGAGCGCGCCACCCGCCAGCGTATTGAACCCATGGAGTTACCCTCCACGGAAATCATCAATGACCAGCGTATCGCGCGCTTCAAGCAGCGTATCTCCGATACCCTGGCCACGGAAGAGATTGGCTTTTTCTATCAATTGATCGAGCAATATCAGCAGGAACATAATGTGCCGGCCATGGAAATCGCGGCTGCACTGGCTGTCTTGCTGCAGGGAGATCAACCACTGTTACTGGAACAGCGCAAGGTAGCGCCCAGGCAGGAAGCCAGTGCGGGCAAGCCACGTAAGGAAAAAGGCCGTGCAGTACGTGATAAGCCGCGTAGTGAGCGGGGGCGCGATGAGCCGGTGGAGATGGAGTCATTCCGCCTGGAAGTGGGTAAGGCCCATGGAGTGAAGCCGGGAAACATCGTGGGCGCGATTGCCAATGAAGCCGGCCTGGACAGCCAGTATATCGGTCATATCACCATTCACGATGATTACAGTATTGTGGATCTACCCTGTGGAATGCCTGAGGATACCCTGGCTGGGTTGCAGTCTACCTGGGTATCCGGTCAGAAAATGCGTATCAGCCGGATTTCAGCGACCACTACGGATGGTGGTACGAGGCCATTGGCCAAGCGAAAGAATGCATCGGGCAAGAAAGAAGGGGACGCAGCCATGGCTAAGGCCAGGCCCCGGGTCAAGCTGAAACCAAAAGCCAAGGCCAAGGCCAAAAACAAAGACAAGAACAAGGGAAAACCCAAGAAGAAGGAAAAGCGTACAATGGCACAGCCTACAGGTCAGTAGGGTGCCCGGCGTTACGATTGCCAATACAAATGCGCCGGGGATGACTCCCCGGCGGCTGAGGTATTGTCCAGTCTAGCTTGCACCCATGGTGCTGAAGCTTTTGATGAAGGGGCCCGCCATTCGTGGGTCTTTGATCATGGCGCCATAATCACCCACCTGGAACTTCAATTTGCGTGAAGTGTAGGCCATGCCCAGCCCCATCATACCTGGCGGTTTTTGCAGCCACTTGTCCCAGTTTTCCTTGCTGGCACGCAAGTCCCAGTTCAGGTGTTCATCATGATAAGGCCCGGCACTGACTACATGGCCGTTTTGCACATTGATGATGCCACGGGGTTTTTCCTCGCCCTCAAAACCATATCCGATTATGGAGTTGAAACCGATCTGTTCCAGGGCATTGGCCAGTTCCGGTTCCGAATTCCAGCGTTCCATGAACCCCTTCATCCATTCTTCTGAAAACAATTCCGCCATATATGTGTCCTCCTATCCCTTCTGTTGTTGATTCAACCCCGTAAATACTAGACATGAACCCTTTCATTGACCTTGATATGTATCAGCATTTACCTATCGGTAGGCTGCGCGGCTATCTGCCTTATGGGGTGGTGGGGCTATCGTCACATCACCCCCGCTCCCGAAATTCACCGAAGGTACCCTAAGCATAGTACAGCCAGGATTCCAGATTGTTCGGGGGACGCCGCTATCCTGTCAGGTGTGCAGTGCTGCACGGAGTCGTAATGCGAGGTAAATCAGTGAGTTGCGTAGTCGAAGACCTTTCCGGAATTTGTTCCGCTGAAAATAGTATCCGTCCTGAAAAAGTGGTTCGTTTGCGTTTCTGGGCACGGGATGATGACAGTCGGGAACTTTTGCAGTTTGGGGATGACCTGCACTATCTGCATGGAGGCTATGGAAACATGTTTGCCAAGGTGGAAGCGGCCCTGGAAACTGCGAGCTGTGGTGATCGGGTGGAGCTTTCTCTCAAGCCTGAAGAAGGTTATGGTCTGCGCAATGAAGCGGGCGTGATCACGCAGCCCAAGCACAGTATTCCCGAAGAGGCATGGGAGCCTGGATATGTATTGATGGGGGCGCTGCCGGATGGTCGTGAAGTGCCTTTTACCGTGACCACGGTAGGCGAAGAGGAAATCACCCTGGACAGCAATCATCCCTGGGCGGGCCGTAACCTGCATTTCACCTTTGAAGTAATGAGTATACGTGAAAGTACTGCAGGTGAACGCCGCATGGGATATGTACTATCCGCGTGAATCGATGGTCGCAGCCTGTGCAGGTAACTGCTGTAGAATATGGGCGATCAATAATCCATCCGCAGCTACCAGAGAATGACCGGCCGGCGTGAAATAGCGTTTGGCCCGTCCCTCAATGGCAGGCACGTGATTCAGATCCTGGCTGAAGGCCGGCACCAATTCATCTCCCATCATGAATGGACCGCTCCGAATAACGGCATGATAGGAAATATCGGGATGATACTGCAGATTCAGCCAGGCAATGAGGTTGCCGGGCGCCGCTGGCAGTAAATCCACCAGGACATCCTGTGAAGCATCCAGGTAGCGGTATCCTTCACCACCCAGCACATACTTGATCGCCTGAAATCCCGGGCCGGGGCAAAAGAAGGGCTTATCATGCACTGTATCCAGGCCCTCTATGGCCCTGCTTGTCCCCAGGTGAGGGCTGGCAATGGTGATCAAGGCATGAATCGGCGCAGACTGCGGGCGTATGGCCACCATCCTTGATACCAGTCCTCCGGCGGAGTGTCCGACAAGATATATGGGTTCTTGAGATGTCTGCTGTTGTAGATACGCCAGTACCGCCTGAAGATGCGCCGCTTGAATTTCCAGAGGAGCATGAGCGGGCAGTGCCACCCGATAGATACGCTGTGTAGCCTGTTGACCATACGCGGGAAAATAGTGCACCCCGGCCGGTAAGGCTTGTACCACTCCGGCATCTTGCCACCCCTGATTACGCAGGACTTGCATCACCCCGCTGTGAATCCAGGTATCGGCATCTGCGGCCCAGCCATGGACCAGCACCAATACTTTGGCTTCCGCAGCGGGTAACAGCAACAGCAACAGGGTAAGCGCTTGAAACCAGCGAGGTATCTGCATGGCCCCATCCTCCCGATGATCTTATTCCCCTG
>CBDUNQ010000263.1:0-4200 GCA_965368625.1 uncultured Gammaproteobacteria bacterium | reverse complement strand
CGATTTATTGTGCTTGAAGTGTTGTCGGCTTCGTGCTTTTATGTTTTGCAAAGAGCCAAAAAAATTACAAATTCTCAGAGGGCGTGAATAGGTTGCAAAAAAATAATACTGGCTAATTTGCTGTTGCTGCTCAGTAATCAGTTATATGCCATGAACATTGAAATTCAATTCCAGGGGAATTTTCAGGTTCGGCTTAGCTAAAGTTGCTGTGTGCGTTCAAAATTTTCGCACAGTCATGGATGATGTTAAATGAAGAAAGGAATGCTGCTATGTATTTACGGGGATGGTTTTTCCTAGTAGTACTTATTCCAGGCTACGCTCATGCCTTCGTTACGAACTGTAAGCAGTTGGGCGGTGTTAATGAGTGCCTGGAGGCAGAACCGAATTTTCCAGAATGGGAATATTCCGGGTGTGGTGATCATAAACGGCTTGGTTATGTGATCCCCTCAGCCTGGTGTCGTGCGCAAGGGGGAACCTGGACGGGGCCGTATGCACAGTGGTGCATAAATTACACGCCTGCGACTACTGAAGCCGAAATCATTCCACTGGCCACCCGCTTTGAAGAAGAGCTGCAACAATCTCAAAGTTGCTCAACAATTTATACAGGCGGGGGTATCACCTGGGGTGAAAGGATCAATGATTACGAGTGTCAAAACCTTACGCCACAGTATTATAACGGTGCCAACACCTATAGCAGTACGCAACGCCTGACCTTTAGAGGGACCAGTGGGGCGGATTGCGCTAACAATTGGACCGGTGCAGTGTATTTCTCGAGAACCCGAAAGCCCACTTGCCCAAAAGGCTATGCATCTCACACGGTTGAGGTATCCCCGAGTAATTTCTTGATGAAGTGCTACAAGCAACAAATGTACTACCTCCAGCCTTCCCCCTCTTCCTGCACCGATACCGAAGGCAACCCCTGCGATCCCGCCACGGGAAACAAGCTGCAACGGGAAGTGGATCTGGAGCTGCCGGGTACCGGCCTGGAGCTGGTGCGCTATTACCAATCCCTCAACAGCACCGAAGGCTATAATTACCTGGGCCATTACTGGCGCCATTCCTATGTGTCCCGACTGGATGATTTCAACAGCCGACCGGAGATTATGGCTAATCTTCGCCATGTCACTGCGCGCAGCGCCTCCTCGGTCAGTAATCTGCACGATAGCCCCACCAATGCTTGCGGTGCCGGCTGGTCCGCCATGCGGGCCCAAGCCTTTGGAGGGCTGCTGGCCGATGCCACACCCACCCTGGTGAGCCCGCGTTTATGCCGGGTAAGCGGCAGCAAGGGCAGTGCCACCCTCACTATTCATGCCGCCAACACGGCCCGTGCCCCGGTGCCGGCGAATACCTCGCCCACCCACCACACCGTGAGTCTGCCCAATGGCACGGTGTTCCGTTTTCAGTTGATCGGTGGTCAATGGCGGTCCCTGGATACCGATACGGATGCGGTTTCCCTGCAGGACAAGGGCAATCACTGGATCTTTACCGATAAGAATACTACCCAGCATTATTTCGATTCTCTCGGTCGCGCCATGCTTCGCTTACGCGCCGATGGCGAACTGACACGCTTCACCTATTACCCCGATTCGGACCGTCTGCATCAGGTGATTGGTCCGCGTGGGCATATGCTTAGCTTTCATTATCAGGATGGCAGCCGGGGTCGTATTGAGCGTATCGAAACCCCGCTGGGAGAGTTGCGCTATCTCTATGACAGCAACGGCAACCTGGAGTTTGCCCAACGCCCCGATGGCAGGGTACGCCAATATCATTATGAAGATACGGTGCATCGTTTCCATCTCACCGGCATCACCGATGAGCGCCACGTGTGCCTGGCTTCCTGGACCTATGACGATGTCGGGCGGGTGCTTACCAGTGTGCATGCCGAAGGAGCCGATGAAACCCGCTTCACCTACAACAGCAATGGAACCACCACGGTTAGCGATGGTCGTGGTGCCTGGCGCACCTACCAATTCACCCTGAACCGCCATGTGCCGCGGGTGAGCCAGATCATTGGCAACGCCTGTGTGGATTGCCTCAATGGCGAAATGAAAAGCCGTCGCTATGACAGTGCCGGCCGGCTGGTGGAGTATACCGATTGGCATGGCAAGGTCACCCGTTTTGGCAACTTCGATGCCAAGGGGCAACCAGCCTTCAAGATCGAAAATCCGGGCGCCAATGCGCGCCGCACAGATTACGAATACGATCCGCGCTTCAGAGGCAAGGTCACCAAGCGGCTCATGCCTTCCTGGCCATTGGCCAACCCCAATGGGCCCTGCACCGAAGGCGTGAATTGTGTGGGTGAATACAGCCAATACGATGCCCGGGGTCGCGTGCTGCAGCGCATTGTGGGCGGTATGGGTCAAAATGGCGATGTGGTCGGGGCCGCCACCCGCTATGCCTATGGCGGTAGCACCGACTGCCCCAGTCAACCCGCCCATGCCCTGTGCCTGGTGGATGGACCGCGATCCGATGTGCAAGACATCACCCGCTACGCCTATTACCCGGATTCCGCCGATCAGGGGGCGAACCGGGGCCGCTTACGGCAAGTGATCAATGCCCTGGGTATACCGGAGCGAGCCAACATCCAATATACCGCCTTTGGTCAAATCGCTTCGGAAGTGCGCCCCAATGGACTGCGCCTGGAATACGACTACCATCCGGGCAGTACCCGCCTGGCCAGTGTGCGCCAGATTACCGCAGGCAGTAGCCGCACCCTGAGCCTGGAATACACGCCCGACGGTCAGGTGGAACGTATGGTCACCGGTGGCCGCTCACTTACCCTTGCCTATGATGACGCCGGTCGATTGGTCCGCATCACCGATGGCCAGGGAAATTACCGGGCCTTCACCCTGGATGAAAACGGTAACCCCACTGGCGAAGAAACCCTGGATGCCAGTGGTGCCCTGGTGGCGCAACTGAACCGCACCTTCGATCTGCAGAATCAACTGAATGTACAAACCGATGCCCATACGCGGGTGGACCACACCTATCACCCCATGGGTGAATTACTGCGCACGGTGAATGGTGCCAACACCCGCACCGATTATGGCTATGACCAGCTGCAACGCCTGACCACCATCACCGAAGATGTAACCGGCACACCGGCCGTCACCCGCTTTGCCTATGACCCGGCCGACCGGCCCACCCGCGTGACGGATCCCGAGGGCCATATCACCCGTTATGTGTATGATGCCCTGGGCCGTATGGTAAAAGAGGTCAGCCCTGATCGCGGCACACAACAGTACACCTGGGATGCCGCCGGCAACCTGCTCAGCCACACCGATGGCCGCAATGTCACCGTACATTTCCGCTACGATGCCCTTAACCGGCGCCTGAGCGAAGACTATCCCGGCACCTGGGAAGATATAACCTACCAGTGGGATACCGGCGCCAATGGCGTGGGTAAACTGCACTGGCGCCAGGATGCCGGTGGTCAAGAGGGCTATGTATACAATCCCTTTGGCGACATCACCCAACTGCGCCGTACCCTGGGTAGCACCGTGCTGGTGAGCCAATACCGCTACAATGCCGGTGGCGAACGCGTGCAAACCACCCTGGTTTCGGGCCGCACCCTGGATACCCCGCGGGATGCCACCGGACAAATCCACCGCTTGTCCATGACCTATCCGGGGCAAAGTCAGACCCTGGCCAGCCAGGTGAACTGGCTACCCTTCGGTGGCGACGTGGCCAACTTCACCTATGGCAACGGACTTTATTACAGCGCCGAAAGCGCACTGGATGGTCGCCTGCTGGGCCAACAGGCGGGCAGTTGGATGCAGCGCTACCGCTATACCCCGGATACCGGCAACCTGAGTGGCCTCTATCAATCCCTCACGGGCCGCTTTCAGTTGTTCGGCTATGATCCCCGGGAACGGGTGAACAACCTGGCGGGCACTGCCGTGCAGTATGACCGCAACGGCAACCGCACCTTTTTCGGTGGCCAAGCCTATCAGTACGCCAGCAACAGTAACCGCCTGTTGCAAATCGGCACCCAGGCCCCCCTGCAATACAATGCCGGTGGCATGATCACCACCGCACACAATGGCCGCCACCGCTATGCCTACACCGGCTCCGGCCGACTGCGCACCTTCCACCTCGATGGAGTACTACGAGCCCGCTACACCTACAATGCCCTTGGACAGCGCATAAAAAAACAACGCTACAATGGCCAACAAGCATAAACTCTTAAAATGTGATGAA
>CBDUNQ010000262.1:0-4218 GCA_965368625.1 uncultured Gammaproteobacteria bacterium | reverse complement strand
GGAACAAAATGGTGCACACGGCCCGTAAATGATCATCCTGCACACAACGCTGTAAAACCGTTACCGACTTGATGCGAATCTGTTCCAGGGGGTCATTGGCATAATCGGCACTACGCGCAGCCAGCATGTCATCCAGGGGAAGCTTTACCCGCTCCAGCAAGGCTTCGATGAGATCATATTTATTCTTGAAGTGCCAATAGATGGCACCACGGGTCACCCCGGCCGCTTCGGCAATTTCCTTCAGGGATGTATTGGTAACCCCTTTTTCGCTGAACATACGCTCGGCGGCATCCAGCACCTGGGCGCGGGTTTCCTGCGCTTCCTCTTTGGTCTTACGCGCCATGCATACCTCGATTCGTCGGGTCCTGCTCCGCGGGAGCATTACTCCCGTTGTAACCTATATACGGTTTGGCCGGGGATACCGGGTATATATGGTGGTGTATTTTAGCCAAATATATACATACATGCACGAATGTATGTACAATAGCCTTTCCTGTTACGCATGCCCTCACCGGTTCCCCCTACCGCAGGACAGCACATGGGAGTTGATGCAATGAATAAACCCAGTTCCCCTATCCTGGCCCACGGAATCCTGCTCTTGCTGCTTGCCGGATGCAGTGGTCAGGCGGAACCCCCCGGCTCCATGGGTTTTCCACCCCCGGAAGTCACCACCCTGGAAATACAGCCACGGAATTTACCGGTGGAACGGGAATACATCGGCCAGACCCGCGGTTCCCGGGAAGTGGAAATTCGCCCGAGAGTGGGCGGTATTATCGAACAACGCCGGTACCAGGAAGGTGCCCTGGTGCAAGCGGGAGAACCCCTATTCCAACTGGATCCCAGTTCCTATGAGGCGCAATTGGCGGCTGCGGAAGCGGTACTCAACCGCGCCCATGCCCGCCTGAAGCAAACCGAGCGGGAATGGAATCGCTTGAAGCCGCTGGCGCAACAGAAAACCGTAAGCCGGCAAGCCCTGGATGATGCACGTTCCGACTACGAGCTGGCCCAGGCGGACATCAAGGCGGCCCAGGCAGCCGTCAAGGAAGCCCGTCTGCAACGGGAATACACCGAAGTTGTGGCACCCATCACAGGCTATGCCGGTCTTGCGGAACAGGTGGAGGGTGCCGTAGTGAGTGCCGCTACGGATCGGCTCACCACCATTACCGTTACCGATCCCATGGATGTGTATTTCTCCCTTTCGGAAAATGAATGGCTGTTGCATCAACGGCAGCAAGCCGAAGGCAGCCTGGAAACCCCGAACGATGAACAGCAAGTGGTAAAGCTACGCCTGGCCGATGGCCGCATCCCCAACCTGGTAGGACACATCAACTTTGAGGCGGCGCGCCTGGACCCCAATACCGGCACCGTGACCCTTCGCGCCCGCCTGCCCAATCCCGAGGGGCTACTGAAGTCTGGACAATTCGTACGGGTACTCGTCACGGGCGCCACCCGGCCCAATGCCATTGCCATACCACAAAAGGCTGTGCTGGAAGGCCCTCAGGGGAAATTTGTCTACGTGCTCGGGGAATCGGGAGAAGGACAGACCGTTGCCCAATTCCGACCCATTGAAGTGGGCGAGTGGATCGGCAAAGACAAGGAACGTGACTGGATAATCCGCAACGGCTTGCAAGCTGGCGACCGGGTGATTCTCGACAACCTGATCAAGGTCCGTCCCGGTGCCCCGGTAAGCATTGCTTCCCCGGCACCCCCTGCCAACACCACCAACGACGCCGGCTGAAACGGCAAGCCTACAGGGAGCCTTGCATGTTTTCGCGTTTCTTTATCGACCGCCCCATTTTCGCCAGTGTGTTGTCACTGTTCATTGTGCTGGCGGGTCTGGCCGCCATGCGTATTTTACCCATTGCCCAGTATCCGGAAATTGCACCACCGGTCGTTACCGTTACCGCCATTTACCCCGGTGCTTCCGCGGAAGTACTGGAACAGACGGTGGCGGCGCCCCTGGAAAACCAGATCAACGGCATTGAAGACATGCTGTATATGAGTTCCACTTCGGCCTCCAATGGCGTAGTACAGATTCAGGTGACCTTTGAAATCGGCGCCGATGTGGATAAAGCGGCCCTGAATGTCAATAACCGGGTCAAGCAAGCCGATGCGCGCCTGCCCGAAGAAGTCCGCCGTCAGGGTGTAACGGTGGAAAAAGGCTCATCGTCTTTTCTACAGGTGATTTCCTTCGCTTCACCCGATGGCAGCCTGGATGACATTCATATTTCCAACTATGTCACCATGAATGTGCTGGACCAGCTCAAGCGAGTGCCCGGCACCACCAATGTACAGATTTTCGGCGCCAAGGATTATGCCATGCGCATCTGGCTGAAGCCGGACCGGCTGACCCGGTTGAAACTGGCCACCAGTGATATTGTGCGTGCCATACAGGAACAGAATGCCCAGTTCGCACCGGGCAAGGTGGGCCAGCCTCCCGTGGGCAATGGTCAGCAATTAGTCTACACCATCACCAGCCAGGGCCGGTTTTCCGAAGCGGAGGAATTTGAGGAAATCATAATTCGCGCCAACCCCAATGGTTCTCTGGTGCGCTTGAAAGATGTGGCGCACGTGGAACTGGGCTCCAAGGATTATGAATTCATTGGCCGGGTCAATGGCCAGTCAGCGGTATGGGTGGGGGTATTCCTGCAACCCGGCGCCAATGCCCTGGACGTGGCCGATGAAGTGAATGGCCTCATGGCCAGTCTTGCCAGCCGTTTTCCCGCCGGTTTGAAACACGATGTAGCCTTCGATACCACCCGTTTTGTAAAGGTTTCCATTCGCGAAGTGGTGAAAACCCTGGGAGAAGCCATGCTGCTGGTGTTTGCCGTGGTCTACCTGTTTCTGCAGAACTGGCGCGCCACCCTGATCCCCAGCATTGCCGTGCCCGTTTCGCTGATTGGCACCTTCGCAGGATTACATTTGCTGGGATACTCCATCAATACTCTTACGCTGTTTGGTATGGTGCTGGCCATTGGTATCGTGGTGGATGATGCCATCGTGGTATTGGAAAACATCGAACGCATCATGCACGATGAAAAGAAGCCCGTGTATGAAGCGGCCATTCAAGCCATGCAGGAAGTAACCGGGCCGGTTATTGCCATTGTGCTGGTGCTTACCGCCGTATTCATACCCATTGCTTTCCTCGGCGGCCTGGCCGGGGAACTCTATCGGCAATTCTCCATCACCATATCCATCGCGGTCATCATTTCCGGTTTTGTGGCCCTGACGCTGACTCCCGCCCTGTGCGTATGGATTCTCAAGCACGAACACAAAAGTGAGGCGCGCATTTTTCAATGGTTCAATGCCTGGTTCGCTCGCGTAACCAATGGCTACACTGCCGGTGTAGCCTGGATGCTCAAACGCTCACTGGTGGGAATCCTTTTATTTCTGGGCATGGTGCTGATCACTGCAGGCTTGTGGAAAACAACCCCCGGCTCTCTGGTGCCTGATGAAGACCAGGGCTATTACATTGTGTCCGCCATGTTACCCGATGGTGCCACACTGGAGCGTACCGATGCCGTCGTGGGTGAAGTGGTCAAGGCCATCACCTCCAACCCCGCCAATGCCTATGCCATCGCCTTTACCGGTTTCGACTTCCTGGGAGGTGGATACAAAAACAATGCCGCAACCATCTTTGTGACCCAGACCCACTGGGATGACCGGCAAATGGACAGTCAATCCCTGGTCGGGGAATTGTTCATGAAAACCGCACACATCAAGGAAGCCCTGGTGCTGGCCTTCAACCCCCCGCCCATCTTCGGGCTGGGTAATGCGGGTGGATTTGAGCTCTATATCCAGAACCGTGGCGAGGGTGGCGCACAGCGTCTGCAGGAAGTGAGCCAGACCTTCATCAGCAAGGCCAATGAAAATCCTTTGCTGATGAATGTAGCGACCTTCTGGCGTGCCGGCACACCGCAACTCTATGTGGATATGGATCGTGAAAAAGCCAAGGCCCTGGGCGTTTCCGTGGACGATGCCTTTGACACACTCTCCGCCACCCTGGGCAGCTACTACGTGAATGACTTCAATAAATATGGCCGTACCTGGCAGGTACTCATGTCGGCACACCCCGAGTACAAGACCCAACCGGAAGACATCATTGGGGTCTATGTACGCTCCAGCCAGGGAGAAATGATTCCCCTCTCCGCCTTTGCCAGCGTGAAACATACGGCTGGACCCGATACCCAGGATCGATTCAACAACTTGCCGGCGGTG
>CBDUNQ010000261.1:0-4246 GCA_965368625.1 uncultured Gammaproteobacteria bacterium | reverse complement strand
ATTTCGCTGGAAGTGGAAAAACCGCGGCTCGGAATCGAAGCCCTGTTCCCTCATGCCAGTGTGCTCCTGTTTTCGCCCACCTATGCCGCCAGCCGAGATCTGGAACCGGAAGCCCTGTTGCACCGGATTCATGAGGAATGGCCGCGACTGGATCTTTTTTGCACCAAGGGTGCGGCGGGTGCACTGGCCCTGGATCAACGGGGAAAGCTGTTTCGCAGCCGTGCTTTCTCACCCGAACGGGTGCTTGATACCCTGGGTGCGGGGGATACCTTTAATGCCGCAGTGGTGGATGGTTATTTACGCGGCATGCCCATGGGTGAAATTTTGAATCGAAGCTGCCGGATTGCCGGTATCAAGGTGGGGCATATGGGCGTGACGGACCTGCCACTGGATACGCTGCAGTCGCCATGAATGCACTACATCCGCATCGGCTTTGTGAATGGCGGGAGTTGCCCGAAACCGGCAGTAAGGCATTTACGCTCCACGGCCCGCAGGGGGCGGAAGAAATCTTTCTGGTGCGTATGGGTGATAATGTCCATGCCTATCGAAACCAATGCCCCCATACAGGAGGTCCATTGGATTGGGTTCCGGATCAATTTCTGGATCTGGATAAGCGCTATATTCAATGCGCCACCCATGATGCCCGCTTTCGCATTGACGATGGTTATTGTGTGGCCGGGCCCTGTGCCGGCCAGTCTTTACAGTCACTACCCGTGGAAATACGGGGTGGTGAGGTTTTTGTGAAGGCCTGAGATTGTTGCGAAACGGTGAGCCTGGGGCGCTCAGCCATTATCCATCAACATTTGCCGTATCATCTGTTTCACGGTTGCGGTATCGAAAGGTTTGTCGCAAATGCCGGAAACCCCGGCCTGTTGTACCGCGGAAAGCCGGCTGCCGCTTTCCTCGCTGGTTACCATCAATACCGGAATCGACCGTTGCGAGCTTTTTTCGCGAATGTAGCGTGTCAGGGCTTCGCCATCCATTTCCGGCATATTGTAATCGGTAACCACCAGGTCATAAAAATTCTGCTCGATCAGATCCACTGCGGCACGTCCATTCTCCGCGGTGGTGATTTGGTGGATACCCAGGTTGTTCAACACTCGGGAAATATGCTTGCGCGCCATGGAGCTGTCGTCCACCACCAGGGTAATCAAATCGTCCAGCACCACATCGGCCAGTGCGGTTTCATCCGGGGTGATGTATTCCACAGTGGCATATAGGGCACGGCGTAAATCATCCGCGGCAAAGGGTTTTGGCAGAATGGCAACCACCCCGGCCTGGCGGATGGGATCCAGCATGGCAAAGGAGGTTTCGCTGGAAATCAGCATGAAGGGCAGGTCTTCCAGTTCGGGGTCTTTGCGTAATTGCTGTACCAGTTCGGCACCGGTCATGTCTTCCAGGTACATGGCACTGACCATGAGATCCGGCTTGTATTGCTTAACGCTTTGCAGGGCTTCCTTGCCGGTTTTGAAGTGCTGTGTGGTTTGTACGTTCAAACCCTGCATGTGGCCACGAATGATTTGAGCCTGTACCGAAGAGGGCTCTACAAAGGTGATGGCCAGTTCGCTGATGGCAAGTGAATCCATTGTCGCTTCCAAATAATCCCTGTTGCCCGAAGGTTATCGGCGTACGGTTGGATTTCATTAGTAAGCGCTGAAGATCGGGGTGTGCAATGAGAGAAGCCACGCCGGCAGAGGTGTCGGCGTGGCTCACAGATGTGTGAATTCAGTCCATTTTGTCGAGGAAACGGCTCGCATCCTCTACGGCCAGATCCAGGGGCAAAGCCTGCTGGCTCATGGGGGCTTCCACAGGTACAAGGGCCAGGGCCGTTTCTGCGGTCTCTACCCTGTGCGCTGGCGTCGGGGTGGTGTCCGCAGTGTGACGAACTACTTCATAGGCGACACCTTGTTCATCACTGAGAATACCGCTTGCCATTTCAATAATGAGGGTCATACGTTGCTCCTTGCCGAGGCGTGGGGGCTGAATGTGGCCTTCAATAAACGTAGCGGCGTGTGTGCGGGGAAGTTGAGTGTGTTATTCAGGTAGGATAGTTAATTTCATGTTACGGCATACGGCACCCTAGGGTGCCGTATGCCGAAAAAAACTGACTTTTACTGGGGGAATGTCGGGGGTATGTCAGGGGAATGCCGGAATGGTGGGCTCCGTGCCATGCATATCCGCTTCCGGGTGATGTCCCTTGATCATGCGGGTCACGCTGTCTACCTGTTCCTTGGCCACATCCACCATCATCAGAATCTGCCCATTGGCGATGGCGCTTTCGAATTCCCGCAACTGACTGTTGGGGATATCTGTGCCAATCATCCCGGAAACCCAGGCTCCCATGAGTGCACCCGCCAGGGCACAGATGAGCAGTGTACCGCCACCGAGTACCAATCCCGAAGGAGGGAAGGAAATAGCGACCAGGCCGGCCAGTATGCCGGTGGCGCCGCCAACGGAAAGGCCGGTTTCCAGGCCATGTACCAGGTCGGATTTCTGTAGCAGATTCGCCTTGGGAAGATCACCCAGAGGGGTGTCATCCCGGGCCATGACATGAATATGCTGGTCGTGGATGCGGGCGAGGAGTAATTCATCCACCACTTCCCTGGCAATCGGGACACTGGGAAGGAGAAAATAGAGACGTCTACGCATGGCAACCTCCTGAGGATGCGGCTACCCGGTAAGGGCGGGCCCTGTAGAATCCGGCTTATGCGGAATATTTCCGTGTGCCTGTCTCCAGTATAGTCGCACTTGCTGCGCGGCGGAGGTTTGAAGATTTATTCTTCGTAATCAAGCTGGTCCAGTGGGTTGGCCCACAGGCCTGCGGGGTTCTGGTCGAGATCCACACCATAGTCTTCGCGCTCGATATCCAGTGAACCGGACCAGTCCTCGGGAGGTTCCACCGAGATTACCGACTGTTCTTGCCAGGCATCCAGATCGATTTCTTCCACTGTGCCGTCAAAGTACTGAATTTCCAGTGTTTGATCTTCCCTGTCCAGGGCGACGATCTCAAAGGTATCGCCATAGACATTTTTATACCAGTCACCAATCCTTGGGTCATATTCGGAAGCCATACCTACCTCCGCCGTGCCATCCATCAGGTTATCAATAAATGAAGGTTGCCCTTATATTGCAGGCTGAAACGGTGCTGCAGGTGTTGCCTGCGAACCAGAGGATCTGCAGGTGTTTTAACCCTGCCCCTCACCCTCCCGGCGTGGATGGCAATGGTTGCAATGCCGAAGGGGCAGGTAAAGACAACATATAGCTTGTGGGTGGGAAATGGCAAGCGTTCAAATCTGTTATCTTGACCCAGGCCGTGATTTGGCCACAAATCCATGCCAGGGAGATGCCATGAATATTGTAGTGTTGGATAATGACGAGCTGGTCCCCGGAGTTGAGTTTCCGGCCCTGAAAGCGGAGCGCTATGGGTGGATTCAATATCCACGGCTGGCGGCGGCGGAAATCGCCCCCACCTGCTGGCGCAGCCATATCATTGTCAGTATTGCCACTCCGCTGGAAACCCCCTGTCTGGCGGAATTGAAACTGCTGCAACTCCTGATCGTAGGTCAGAGCGTGGAAAAGCTGGTGGACCCTCTTGTGCTACAGGCGCGAGGAATTCCCTACCTGCAAGTCACGGATGTGGACTGGACACAGCCGCAGGCAGCACAACAGGGCTGCGATAGAATCATCGCTGAAATCGATGATTTTTTGTTGCACCAGCAAACTTCGGCGTGATGCCGGTGGGGTTGATGATTGAAAGGCAGCAGTGGATTGTGCAGCGGGCTATCCGGCCCCCCCTGGGAAAAATCATTGGTTTGCTATCCAGGTTGATTTTTTTCAGGTGATCCGGGTTTCCGCCTGCCCTCTATGAGTTCGATCCAGGTAATCGCCGGTAATGCAAATTCACAGATGAGGAAGAATCAGCAATGAGTTGGTGGGGAAAACTGCTAGGTGGCACCTTTGGATTCATTCTCGGTGGCCCCCTGGGCGCCTTGATTGGTGCCGCCTTCGGACACAATTTTGACAAGGGGATGAAATCCCTGGGGGGTGCCGAGGCGGATGGTTTTGCACCTGGAGACCAGGAACGGGTGCAAATGGCGTTTTTTACGGCCACCTTTTCCGTGTTGGGGCATATTGCCAAGGCGGATGGCCGAGTGTCCGAGCACGAAATTCAGATGGCCAGAGCCTTGATGGCGCGTTTGAACCTCACCGAGGAAATGAAGCGCGCAGCCATTGAATTATTCAGCAA
>CBDUNQ010000260.1:0-4249 GCA_965368625.1 uncultured Gammaproteobacteria bacterium | reverse complement strand
TGCCTACCTTCCAACCCCTATTACCTGCAGCATGGAATCGCTGACATGATGAGCTCACTTGAAATGAACAGGAAAACCACCAACATTCCCAGCCTGCTTTGGGTCGACCTGCGTGAAGACACCAATCCGCCGGGTTTATGCGATGATCTTGGCGAACTATGTCAGGTACATTTTTTTGACGACTCTTGCTCAATGGATATCAACATTGAATCCAAGCAACCTGATGTCATCTGTTTTGATTTTGATTTTCCAAGCGATCGCCAACTCGAAACCGTACAACAAACCAAGAACCGCTTCCCATCGGTTCCTATATTGATGATCACCGAGCAGCACTCTGAAGCATTAGCCATCTGGGCACTACGGGCTCGTGTATGGGATTATCTGGTCAAACCCATCAGAAATATTGATCTTTACCAGCGGGTAAACCGCCTCTCCACCATGCGTGCCGATCATTTCTCCAATCTTTCGCGCAGCATGGTCTTGCCACAACAGGATAACCCTCCGGTACAGGAAGCCTCTGACCGGGAAAGAAAGCAGTTACGCACACAGCGGGCACTGAATTATATCGATCACCATTTTTCTGAAAAAATCGCCATTTCCACCACAGCCCGACTCTGTCTGATGTCTTCCCACCAGTTCAGTCGCGTATTCAAACGGGAGCACGGAATGACGTTCCGTGACTATCTGGTTGCGTTTCGACTGGGGAAAGCCTGCGAATTATTGAAACAGTCAGAAATGCCGGTCGGGGATGTTGCATTTGCCACCGGATTCAGCGATCACTCACACTTCACCCGCATGTTCCGTCGCCATACCGGAAAATCACCTTCAGACTTTCGGCACAAATGTATCGAAGAAAATGAAGGAGAAAATACCTAGAAATTAATCATTCACAAGGAGGTACATGCAGGAAAAATTCTATTGGCATTTAAAACTCCTAACACCATGCATCCAATCAGAGTAAACAGAACTCCAGGGTGTATCCCTTGATCCGACACCTCGCTTTTCGTCGGTGACATACGTAGCTGCCCATGAGCGGTACGGATTTATAAATGGATTTAATTAAGGAGAATTATGGTGAATTACAAAAAGAGTATGGTACCACTACTGACCGGCCTGGCCTTGATCTGTTCCCAGGCGGTGCATGCCGGTAATCCAAAAGGCGGGAATACCAATGCTTCGGATACCTGCCCGGCACAAGCTGTTGCCGATATGGATAGTCAGTTCGGAGTCGGCACCAGCGACCTGACTTCCTGCATCGAGGAAAGGAGTGACCTGAAGTCCGTCATTGCCTGGAACCTTGCCACCATCAATAGTCGTACCGGGCTCGCACAACAGGTACAGGTAACACGTAATTCCGCTAACAATTACGAAAACATCTATGGCATGCAGATCAACAAGGACTTCGAACTGGTTGCCATCGGCTATGCAGGTGGTGGCCGCTGGCTGATCAGCGATGAAGCCTATAACCGAAGCTATGGAGTTAGCACCGGAAATCCCAGCAGCGATCTGGTTGAGTCTTTGATTGCCAGGGGCATCAAGGTGTACATGTGCCAAAACACCATGCGGGGCAATGGCTGGCAAACCGCAGACCTGCTTCCAGGTGTCTTGATGGTGCCCTCGGGGGCGGTAGGTATCATGGATTATGAGCACCGGGGTTATCAGTACATCAACCCGTAAGCGCTGACTAGCAGGGTGTTGACCTGCTGACGGACCCTGGGCCTTTCCTGCCTCCTTATCCTGCGTTCGCAGGATAAGGAGAATTCCGGAAACCAGGAATGCGCCTACTCCGCCAGGCTCACCACCAGCTTGACCACACCCCAGATACTGAGCACAAAAACAATGGTAGCCACCAAGCCGACCAGGATATATGGCAAAGGCCGACCCCGGGTGAAATCCTCCTCATGGGTTCTGGCGCTCTGCACCCCGAAAAAACTGGCCAGCACACTACTGACCACCTTTCCCAGGCCCGGTGCCGATGGTTGATTTTGCGATGTATCACTCATATTACCTCCATTTCCTTGAGGGCATTACCCCCCACTTCGGTATGCATGGCCCAGCCCCTAAAGTTGCCACTGGCTGCGCCGATAGGTGATTCGATGCCAATGAAAAAATGACAATATTTTTCATTTCATCGGAAGTCAGGTACTGCGCTGTCACGGATGTCCGCTACTACCCCAATCTTTACCACATCGGAACTCTTGGGATGTTTTGCTCCCCGGCCATGCGCCTGCTTGCAGACATTCCCCAAGTGTTTCCCGGCTGTTCTGGCATAAGGGGGCCTTGAATGCCATCGGTACTGATCCTGGATCGGGACGCAGCGCGTGCCGCCACAATAAATGAGCTGTTGATCGCCATTGATCCACACTTGCATATTGAGTCCTTTTCCAAAGCGGAAGCCGGTCTTTCCTGGCTGTACTGGCATAGCGCCGACCTGGTGATCGCCGATATGAAATTGGTGGACATCGAGGATCATATACTCATACAGAGGATACGGGAACTCCCTTCCGGACGCGATCTGCCCCTGCTGATGCTCAGTGATGCCCACGATAGCATGGGCCGACAACGTATTCTTGAAGCTGGAGCCACTGATTTTCTCAATAAGCCTGTAGACCGCCATGAGTGTACTGCCCGTTGCACCAACCTGCTGACCCAGCGCAGTCAATCGAAAATCATTCAGGAGCGCGCCCGCTGGCTGGAAACCCGGGTAAGCAATGCCACGGCGGAAGTGCGGGTACGGGAACATGAAACATTGTTACGGCTTGCCAAGGCGGGTGAATATCGCGACGAGGAAACCGGGAATCATGTATTGCGCATGGCCAAGTACTCGCGCCTGATCGCCGAACACCTGGGCCTCAATCGCGAAGAGTGCGATTGCATCGAGCTGGCGGCTCCCATGCATGATATCGGAAAAATCGGCATACCCGACCATATCCTGTTGAAGCCGGGTAAACTCACCCCGGAAGAAATGACCGTTATGAAAAATCATTCCATCATTGGGTATGATATTCTCAAAGACAGCCCTTCACAGTATCTGCAGATGGGCGCAGTCATTGCCCTGAGTCACCATGAAAAATACGATGGCAGTGGCTACCCTTTCGGCACGCCGGGCAAGGAAATCCCCCTGGTGGCCCGTATTGTAGCGGTTGCCGATGCCTATGATGCCCTGACATCCGAGCGCCCCTACAAGCGCGAGTGGTCAGTGGATCGCTCGGTTGGCTATCTCATGGCCCAACGCGGCCGGCATTTCGATCCTGATTGCCTGGATGCCTTCCAGGCTCAATTGGATAAGGTTACCAAAATTCAATATATGCTGGCGGATGTACCCAAATCCTCGCAGCTGTCACATAACAAATCGGCATAAACCCCGCCTGAAAAGGCAGACCGTAGCGCCCTGGTGGCCGCTGCCGCGTAGCCAGAGGATATGCCGACAGGAATACCATGCGGCTGGCACTCCACCCCAATGGTTTTTTGGGTACACTAGACCCATGAGCCGATACCAGAACAGCAGCGATTTTCGCCACGACCAGCCATCCAGCCTGGGCGTCCTGATTACCAACCTGGGCACCCCCGATGCCCCCACCGCAAAAGCCCTGCGCCCCTACCTGGCCGAATTCTTGTGGGATCCCAGGGTCGTGGAGATGCCCCGGCCACTCTGGTGGTTGATCCTGCACGGCGTAATACTGCGTTTTCGCCCCGCCCGTGCGGCCCACGCCTACCAATCCGTGTGGACCGACCAGGGGTCGCCCCTGCTGCGGATTTCCCGGCAACAGCTGGATGCGCTGCAGAGTAAACTTCAAGCCGGTTTTCCGGGCAGGGTGGAAATCGCCCTGGGCATGCGCTATGGCAACCCATCCATCGCCAGCGCGATGGAGCAACTCCGCGGCGCAGGTATACGCCGCCTGCTGGTACTTCCCCTGTACCCCCAGTATTCCGCCACCACCAGCGCTTCCACGCTGGATGCCGTCAGTGAAGTACTACGGCATTGGCGCTGGGTACCCGACCTGCGTTTCATTTCTCACTATCACGATGACACAGGGTATATCAACGCCCTGGCCAACAGTATCCGTGAGCACCGCCAGCAACAGGGGGAAGCGGACCGCTTACTGTTTTCCTTCCATGGTATCCCCAAGCGATACCTGCTCAATGGTGATCCCTACCACTGCGAATGTCATACCACTGCACGGCTCACAGCCGATGCCCTGGGGTTGACCGAATCCCAGTGGCAACTGGTATTTCAATCCCGCTTTGG
>CBDUNQ010000259.1:0-4251 GCA_965368625.1 uncultured Gammaproteobacteria bacterium | reverse complement strand
TGATAACCGGGAAAACATCACGGAACAGGTGGCCATGGGCAAGATGCTATGGGAGGAAAACAATTGTATCGGCTGCCACAGCCTGCTCGGTGAAGGTGCTTATTTCGCGCCGGAACTGGGCAATGTCTATATTCGCTTTGGCAACAGCAAGGAAGCCATCAAGGGCTTCATCAAAAGCCGACCCAGAGAAGGGATACCCGGCCGTCGCAGCATGCCTCAGTTTGATTTCAGTGAAGAGGAGCTGGATGCCATTGCCGAATTTCTGAAATACAGCTCGGAAATCAATACCGCCAACTGGCCACCAAATATTCAGGGTTAAAGGAGGATTTGCCATGCAATATCAGTCACAGGCGGTAGCCAAGCCGTATTTTATCGCCGCCATCGGTCTATTCGTCGGGCAGATCCTCTTTGGCTTGATCATGGGCCTGCAATATGTGGTTGGCGATTTTCTGTTTCCGGAAATTCCCTTTAACGTAGCCCGGATGGTGCATACCAATCTGCTTATTGTCTGGCTGTTATTCGGGTTTATGGGAGCATCCTATTACCTGGTGCCGGAAGAATCGGAGACGGAGCTGCACAGTCCAGCCCTGGCGATGCTGCTGTTCTGGGTATTTCTGGTAGCCGGTGCCCTCACCATTGTGGGTTATCTGGCCGTCCCCTATGCCACCCTGGCCAAGCTGACCATGAATGAATTACTGCCCACCATGGGGCGGGAATTCCTTGAGCAGCCCACCATAACCAAGATCGGGATTGTCATTGTTGCCCTGGGTTTCCTCTATAACATCGCCATGACGGTACTCAAGGGGAGAAAGACCACGGTTACACTGGTGCTGCTGGTGGGACTGGCGGGGCTGGCCCTGTTATTCCTGTTTTCCTTTTACAATCCTGTGAACCTGGTAAAGGACAAGTTCTACTGGTGGTGGGTGGTGCATCTCTGGGTGGAAGGGGTATGGGAATTGATCCTCGGTGCCATTCTTGCCTTTGTGCTCATCAAGGTAACGGGGGTGGACCGGGAAGTCATTGAGAAATGGCTTTATGTAATCATCGCCATGACCCTGATCACTGGCATTATCGGGACCGGGCATCACTATTACTGGATCGGAGCTCCCGAATACTGGCAGTGGTGGGGTTCCATCTTTTCCGCACTGGAGCCGATTCCTTTCTTTATGATGACGGTATTCGCCTTCAATATGGTCAATCGGCGGCGCCGTAATCATCCCAATAAGGCGGCGGTGCTATGGGCCCTGGGAACCGCGGTGATGGCCTTCCTTGGTGCGGGGGTATGGGGCTTCCTGCACACCTTGTCACCGGTAAACTACTATACCCATGGTACCCAGATCACGGCGGCCCATGGGCACATGGCATTCTATGGTGCCTATGTGATGATCGTGCTCACCATGATTTCCTATGCCATGCCTCTGATGCGCGGTCGCACAGCCGCCAACAGTGGAAAATCCCAGGTGCTGGAAATGTGGTCCTTCTGGCTGATGACCGTTTCCATGGTCTTCATTACCCTGTTTCTCACTGCGGCCGGGGTATTGCAGGTATGGATGCAGCGCTATAGTGATGCCCCCATGGGTTTTATGGTGGTACAGGAAAAAATCGCCCTGTTCTACTGGATGCGCGAAGTGGCCGGCGTCATCTTTCTGATAGGGCTGGTACTCTATGTGATGAGCTTCTTTGTGGGGCAGAAGGATGAAGAGCCAACAGTGGCCTAGTTGAATGTCAGGCGAAATCTCAGTGATGGCCGCCCTCATTGGAGTAGAGGGCGGCCGGTATAAAATTGATTTCAATGGCCCAAATACAGGAAACGCTCATGGATGCCCATGTACACTCCTTTCACAATAAAGTGGATGAAGAGAAGGTTCCTTTTTATCAGCCCCAGGGTAATGAATGTACCCTGTTTGAACATGCCTACCGGCGGCGCCTGCCGGTATTGATCAAAGGACCTACCGGTTGCGGGAAAACCCGTTTTGTTGCCCACATGGCGGCTCGTCTGGGACGCCCATTGATTACCGTTTCCTGCCACGACGATCTGACCGCCGGTGATTTGATCGGTCGACACCTCATTCATGAAAAAGGCACGTTCTGGAGCGATGGCCCGCTCACACGGGCGGTGCGTCAGGGGGCTATCTGTTACCTGGATGAAGTGGTGGAGGCGCGCAAGGATACCACGGTGGTCCTGCATCCACTGACCGATGATCGAAGAATGCTGCCGCTGGAGCGTACCGGTGAGGAATTGCTGGCACCGCCGGAATTCATGCTGGTGGTTTCCTATAACCCCGGTTATCAGAATATCCTCAAGGGCATGAAACCCAGTACCCGGCAACGGTTTACGGCATTACAGTTTCATTTTCCGCCTCCGGAGGTGGAACTGGAGGTATTGCAGCGGGAAACAGGAATTGACCGTCAGTATGCGCAACGGCTGGTGACCCTGGTCAACAGCCTGCGCAGGCTCAAGGATCATGATCTGGAAGAAGCGGCATCCACACGGTTACTGGTGTATACCGCAGCACTGATAGAGGATGGCCTTGATCCCCTGGAGGCTTGCCGGGCTGCGCTGGTGGAACCGCTTACCGATGATGAAGAAACGGTGCAGGCACTGATGGAAGTGGTGTATGCCACCTTCGGCACCTGAATCAGAGGTAGCGAATGATCAGTGGCTGGCAGTCACTGCACTGGTGTTATACCTGGTGAATCTCCTGCTCCTGCCGGGGCTTGCCTTTGTACTGCTTCTGATTCTGTACTTTTACAAGCGCACCAGGGTTTCCGCCTTTGCCCTGGGGCATATGCAACAAGCCGTGGTCGCCAGTCTCTGGGCCGGCGTATTACTGGTGCTGGTAAATGCCCTGATACTGTTACTGGGTGGCTATGAGCAACCCGGTACCTGGGTGGTGTTGCTGCTGTATTTCACCACCTGCCATGCGACCCTGGTGTTGCTGGGTGTACTTGCTCTGGCGCGGGCCCTGGCGGGTCAGCCATACCGGTTTCCCCTGTTGGGGCCGAAACTTCCCCATGAAAATTGATCCAGGACAAGGAATCCCATGGGCTTAGGGGATAATTTGAGAACCATCATGGAAATGGTCCGGATATGTGTGTGATATGCTGTCGTTACAAGACAAGAGATTGTTTTACCGGCTGATATTTTTCGGACTGTTCGTGTTTGCGCCGGTTTTCAACCTGTTTCGCCTTGATCTGCACCTGGGGCATTTTATCTTTTTCGGCTTGGACTGGACCCTGGGATTGGAACCCTTTCTGCGGGGTGAGGCAGGCATCGCTCATGCGGCGCTGAATCTGTTATTTCGTGTGTTTTTACCCCTGTTCCTCCTTGCCGGAGGTTTGCTCTGGGTAGCCTGGCGATTCGGCCGTTTGTATTGTGGCTGGCTGTGCCCGCATTTTTCCGTGGTGGAAGCCATCAATGCATTGATGTTGCGCGCCAGTGGCAAACCCAGCCTCTGGGAGCCAAAGCGCCTGCCAGTAGAGTTGCCGGGTGGTGACCAGAGTCTCTATTTTCGCTTTTTCCTTTCTCTGGGCAGTGGTATTGCTTACCTATCTGTTACCTCCGCAGGAAATTTATAGCAACCTGTGGAATGGCGAACTGACCCGTAATCAATCCGTATTCATCGCCATTGCCACCCTGGCTTTTGTTATTGAGTTTACCTTTGCCCGTCACCTTTTTTGCCGCTTTGGCTGTGCGGTGGGCCTGTTTCAAAGTTTAGTGTGGATGGCAAATCCCCGGGCAATGGTGGTGGGCTTTGATAAAGTGCGCGCACGTAGTTGCGCAAGTTGTAATGCCGCCTGTGATAATGCCTGCCCCATGCGCCTCAAGCCGCGCAGCATCAAACGAAAAATGTTTACCTGTACCCAGTGCGCCAGCTGTATTACGGCTTGTGAACAGGTACAACGGGATAATCCACAGGGTTCTTTGCTGAACTGGGTGGCGCAGGAAGAGGCCTTGGCCGTAGCAGGTCTTCAAAATCGGCTTGCACGGACGGCGATAAAAACCGCATCGACTATTACTGAAATCAACCTGCCTTTGGCAAAGGAACTGCGCTAGGCGTCCTATGGAAGAAAAAGTCGGCGAGCTCTGGCATCGATTGATCACCCGTGTGGCGCGTACTGATTTTCCGCAGGCCATGGTTTCTCTGCCACAGGTGAAAACCACGGCCGGTATCCTGTTTCGTGCCTGTGGCGGTGACGGCGGCTTGCGCCTGGAAATGGCGAATCCCCATACGCATGGTGCCAGGCGGA
>CBDUNQ010000258.1:0-4269 GCA_965368625.1 uncultured Gammaproteobacteria bacterium | reverse complement strand
CCTGTACATCGCGAAGATCCGCCATTTCAGCCGCTTCGGGCAGGGCGCTGGCGGCGCTGGGTTGCAGTGGCTTGCGGCCCGTCAGATGGGCGCAGACTTCCAGCAGGTGTGCAGCGCCCTAGAGAGGTACCCCGCGCACCAGCTGTGCTTCCTGAAGATTGTCCTGGGCCACGATCAATTGCCGCCCGGCATCCCGGCACTGCAAGGCCATGGGTAAAATGCCGCGGGCGGGACGCAAGGCACCGGAAAGGGCCAGTTCACCGATGTATTCGTAGCAGGCAAGTTCCTGACGGGGAATTTGCCCGGAAGCGGCGAGTATGCCCAGGGCAATGGCGAGGTCGAAATGCCCTCCCTCTTTGGGAAGGTCGGCGGGTGCCAGGTTGATGGTGATGCGTCGCGAGGGAAATTCAAAATGGCTGTTGAGCAATGCGCCGCGTACCCGGTCCTTGCTTTCACGCACTGCGGTTTCCGGCAAGCCCACAATGGAGAGGCTTGGCAAGCCATTGGCCAGATGAACCTCCACGGTAACCAGTGGCGCTTCGATTCCCAGTTGCGCACGACTATAGACCACAGCCAGTGACATGGCATCCCTTCCTTATCCTTAGTAATACAGCGTTCGGCATCCCTGCCGGATTCCTGTCTTCAATCTAAAGGTAAAGGGCGTCTACTGCAATGCTCTTCGGTTTGACGTGCACGGGGAACCTTTATGGCAGGCGTAGTGTGCCCGGGCATGGATGCGCGGTAGTGATGGAGTTGTTGCGGCGTTTCAGTCGCCGTCGTTGTTGGTGTCTTCCTGCTCGCCGGGTGTCTTGAGCAGTTGGGTTTCCAGAGAGCGAACCTGTTGTTCCAGTGCATCCACCTTGGCGCGGGTCCGGGCCAGTACCTTGGTCTGGATATCGAATTCTTCGCGGGTGACCAGGTCCAGCTTGCCGAGGGCTGATTGCAGATGGGCGCGCAGGGTCTTGTCCATATCCTGCTGAAGGTCTTTCACGCCGCTGGGCACGGCATCGGAAAGGCGCTTGGCCAAGTCATCGAGGGTCTTTGGATTGAGCATGGGGTGAAGGTACTGATTTCCGGACCTGGCGTCCAGCGCAAAGGGAAAACCGCATTGCACCAAATAGGTGCAATGCGTGCCCCTGCCTAGGATATTCACTCCCTAAAATGGTGCGTACTACTGGGAGATATTCCATGAAAACAAGTTAACTAATTGTATTTAATGTATTTTTAAAGTTGGCACCGATGCTGCAACGGGAGGGCAAGCACGTCGATTGGTAACGCCCCGCGGGACCGTTGCGGCGGCTGCCACCCCTGTAACACGAAGTAGAGGAATACAGATCATGAGGAAAGCCCAGAAGAGAAAATCCGCTTCCTTCGTTCCACCGGATGGATCCGCTGCCTGCACACCCTCACGGAGTCTGTAACCGTTTCTGCCGGCTCAACCCTGTTGAGTCTTTATTAGGAGAATTTCCATGAAGTTAATTTCCGCAATTATCAAGCCGTTCAAGCTCGACGATGTGCGTGAAGCCCTGTCTGAAATTGGTGTGCAGGGTATCACCGTCACCGAGGTGAAAGGGTTTGGTCGTCAAAAGGGCCACACCGAACTGTATCGCGGTGCCGAATACGTGGTCGATTTTCTGCCCAAGGTGAAAATCGAGGCCGCGGTCAATGACGATCTTTCCGATCGGGTCATTGAAGTGATCAGCAAGGCCGCCAACACCGGCAAGATCGGTGACGGCAAGATCTTCGTGTACGAGCTGCTCGAAGCCATTCGTATCCGTACCGGTGAAACCGGACCGGAAGCTCTTTAAATACACAGCACGCGAACATTGTTTCGGAGGGTTATATAGTGGAACAAGCAACACACCTCGCCTACGCACTGGATACCTTTTATTTCCTGGTATCCGGCGCACTCGTCATGTGGATGGCCGCCGGCTTTGCCATGCTGGAAGCCGGTCTCGTCCGTGCCAAGAACACAGCGGAAATTCTTACCAAGAATATCTCCCTGTTCGCCATTGCCTGCATCATGTATATGCTGGTGGGCTACAACATCATGTATCCCGGGGATGCCGCGGTAAATGCCTACTGGCCGGGACTCAGTTTCCTGCTGGGTGGTGACAACACCGTGGATGAAGTATTGGCCAGTAATGGTGATATCTATTACTCCAATATGTCCGATTTCTTCTTTCAGGTGGTATTCGTAGCTACCGCCATGTCCATTGTTTCCGGTGCCGTGGCGGAACGCATGCGTCTCTGGTCTTTCCTGATCTTTGCCGTGGTGATGACCGGTTTCATCTACCCCATGCAGGGTTACTGGAAGTGGGGCGGTGGTTTCCTCGATGGCCTCGGTTTCAATGACTTTGCCGGTTCCGGTGTAGTGCATCTCTGTGGTGCTACCGCCGCCCTGGCCGGGGTATTGCTGCTGGGTGCACGTAAAGGCAAGTACGGTCCCAATGGCGAAGTGAACCCGATTCCGGGTGCCAATATGCCTCTGGCCACCCTGGGTACCTTCATCCTGTGGCTTGGCTGGTTCGGCTTCAATGGTGGTTCCGAGCTGATGCTTTCCAATATTGATGAAGCCAATGCTGTTGCCCTGGTATTCGTCAACACCAATATGGCTGCAGCCGGTGGTGTAGTGGCCGCCATGCTGGCGGCACGCCTGCTGTTTGGCAAGACGGATCTCACCATGGCGTTGAACGGTGCCCTGGCCGGTCTGGTGGCCATTACGGCGGAACCGTTGGCAGGCACGCCCATGCTTTCCACCATTATCGGTGCCATTGGTGGTGTCCTGGTGGTCTTCTCCATCGTGTTCCTCGACAAGATGAAGATTGACGATCCAGTGGGTGCCATTTCCGTGCACGGCGTCGTGGGCATGTGGGGCTTGATTGCGGTGGTGTGGAGCAACGATGAAGCTTCTCTCACGGCGCAGCTCACCGGTCTTGCCACCATCTTTGTCTGGACCTTCGTTGCCAGCTTCATTGTGTGGGCCATCATCAAGGCTGTGATGGGCATCCGCGTCAGTGAAGAAGAAGAGTATGAAGGCTGTGACCTGGGCGAATGTGGTCTGGAAGCCTATCCGGAATTCACCGGAACCCGCGGCTCAGGCCGTTAATTCAGCACCATTCAGTGGCTGAGGGAAACGGGCGCTTCGGCGCCCGTTTTTTTATGGGTAATAAAAAAGTGATCGTGTCAACAGGAGGGCGGTTTTTCACTTGTGTTCCGCGGTTTACCCTGGGTACTCTTGTGTGATACCGGGTTGCCGGTAAGCACTCCTTGATCAGGTATTTTCAGTGCATGGGCCTTTACAGGAAGGAATAGGGAGCGTTGTTTTGAAATTACGTCAATATCAGGTGGATGCCTTTGCCACAGCGGTTTTCCAGGGTAACCCTGCAGCGGTGGTGCCCTTGGAATATTGGCTGGAAGATGGTCTTATGCAAGCCATCGCCGGGGAAAATAATCTTTCGGAAACCGCCTTTCTGGTGGAAACGGCACAGGGATTTGATTTGCGCTGGTTCACGCCTTGCTGCGAAGTGGATCTGTGCGGTCATGCCACCCTGGCGGCAGCTTATGTGGTGTTTGAAAAGCTTGCTTATCGTGAGCCAGTGGTTCGCTTTGCAACGCGAAGCGGAGAATTGCGAGTGGAAAGACACGGCGATACCCTGTCCATGGATTTTCCCGCGATTCAGGGCGTGCCCTGTGAGGCGCCGTCGTATCTGCTGGAGGGCCTTGGGATCAAGTCCGATACCGTACTGGCAGGCGACGATTATCTGGTGGTTCTGGACACAGAATCCAGGGTACGTGCCATTACGCCCAATCACGAAGCATTGCGCCGACTCGATTTGCGCGGTGTCATTGTAACTGCGCCGGGAGATGAAGTGGATTTTGTCAGCCGCTTCTTTGCACCCAGGTTCGGGATTCCGGAAGATCCAGTGACTGGCTCCGCCCATTGTATGCTTACTCCTTACTGGTCTGCTGTGCTGGGCAGGCAAACCTTGAAGGCAAGGCAGGTTTCGAAACGCGGGGGCGATATGGAGTGCAGCCTGCAGGAGGGGCGCGTGATTCTTCGGGGTAAGGCCATCCTCTTCATGGAAGCGGACCTGTTTGTATAGTGTGAGGTTGCTATGGCATTAAACCACGGTCATTTTGGCGCAGGCCGGTATCTATTGAATACACTGCCATGCCATAGAGATGCCGGCCTTCGCCGGCATGACGGGGTGCTATTGATGCCTTGACCCGAAGGGTAAGGTATTCATAATGATCCTCGAAGAGGAT
>CBDUNQ010000257.1:0-4279 GCA_965368625.1 uncultured Gammaproteobacteria bacterium | reverse complement strand
GGGAAGCCGGGTACTGATTGCCGGTGCCGGACGCGCCGGCGATATGCTGGTGCGTGACTTGCTGCGGGACCCCCAGCGTACCCTGTTACCCGTCGGTTTTGTAGATGACTCCCTCAAGAAGCAGGGGATGGATATCCATGGTGTGCGGGTGTTTGGCCACACGGATTTGATTCCCCGCCTGGTGAAGGACAAGGCCATCGACCTGGTGTTGCTGGCCCTGCCTTCGGCTTCATCCAGCCAGATGCAGCGCGTGGTCAGCACCTGTGAACAGGCGGGTGTACCTTTTCGAACCCTGCCGCGCCTCACGGACCTGGTGGCCGGGCGCATCAGCGTGGATTCCCTGCGTTCCGTTTCCATCGAGGATTTACTGGGGCGGGAATCCATCAGTCTGGATTGGGCCGCTGTGGAAGCGGGTCTGCATGGACGAACGGTGCTGGTGAGTGGCGGTGGGGGATCCATCGGTTCGGAGCTTTGTCGTCAGATTGCCCGCTTCGCCCCGCAGAAACTCATCATTTTTGAAAAATCCGAATTCAACCTGTATCAGATCGAGCAGGAACTGCAGCGTGCCTTTCCGCAATTGCCCTATGAACTGGTGTTGGGGGATGTGGCCGATGTGGCTGCCGTGGAACATCTGTTCAGCCAGCACCAGCCGGAAATCGTGTTACATGCTGCCGCCTACAAGCATGTGCCCATGCTGGAAGAACAGGTGCGTGAAGCGGTGGTCAATAACGTCCTGGGCACCAAGGTGATGGCCATGGCCGCCAATCGTCACCAATGCGGCATTTTTGTCATGGTATCCACAGACAAGGCGGTGAACCCCGCCAATGTCATGGGCGCCAGCAAGCGTATTGCGGAAATCTTCTGTCAGAACCTGAATCGCCACTCCAATACACGCTTTATCACCGTACGCTTCGGTAATGTGCTGGGTTCGGCGGGCAGCGTGGTTCCCCTGTTCAAGCGCCAGATCGAGGCGGGGGGGCCGGTGACTGTGACCCACCCGGAAATGACACGCTTTTTCATGACCATTGCCGAAGCCTGTCAATTGATACTGCAGGCCGGTGTCATGGGGGATGGCGGGGAAATCTTTGTGTTGGATATGGGGCAACCGGTGAAAATTGTCTACCTGGCGGAACAGATGATTCGCCTGGCGGGCGCAGCTCCCGGGGAAGATATCGAGATTGTGTATACTGGACTACGACCCGGGGAAAAGCTCTATGAAGAACTTTTCCACGAAAAAGAGCAGCTTGTGGCCACGGAACACAGCAAGATCCTGCTGGCGGGGCATCGCTCGGTGGATTGGAACGAATTATTGCAGTTGCTGGAAAATATGGAACAGGCCAGTGGTCGCTTCGATGAAAGCTTGATTTTGGAGATCATGTTAAAGTTGGTTCCGGAACTGACGACACACAAGAAAGTGCGTCCCGATAATGTAATATCGTTTGAGAAGAAGCAAAGCATATGAAAACTAAAGTAAAAAAGGCTGTATTTCCGGTCGCGGGTCTGGGGACCCGCTTTCTGCCCGCCACCAAGGCGAACCCCAAGGAAATGCTTCCTGTGGTGGATAAACCGCTGATTCAGTATGCCGCGGAAGAAGCCGTTGCCGCCGGCATTGAAGAATTGATCTTTGTTACCAGCAGTAGTAAGCGTGCCATCGAAGACCACTTTGACAAGAATTTTGAACTGGAATCCGAGTTGGAACGCAAGGGCAAAACCAAACTCCTGGAGCTGGTTCGCGGTGTGGTGCCGGAAGGCATTTCCTGTGTCTATGTGCGCCAGGCGGAAGCGCTGGGCCTGGGGCATGCCGTACTCTGTGCCAAGTCGGTGGTGGGTAATGAACCCTTTGCGGTCATTCTCGCGGACGACCTCATCGACGGTGAGCAGGAATCCTGCCTCAAGCAAATGGCGCGTAAATTCGAATACAACCGTTGCAGCGTGCTGGGGGTGGAAGAAGTGCCACCATCAGAAACCGATAAATACGGCGTGGTGAAATCCGACCTGATCACCGATGGCCTCAGTCGCGTCAGCGCCATAGTGGAAAAGCCCAAGCCGGCGGATGCACCATCCAATCTGGCCGTGGTGGGGCGCTATATTCTTACGCCCCGGATCTTTGAGTTGCTGGAGACCACCGAGCGCGGTGCCGGCGGGGAAATCCAGCTGACCGATGCCATTGCCGCTCTGCTGAAGGAAGAACAGGTACTGGCCTATCAGTTCAAGGGTACCCGCTATGATTGCGGCAGCAAGCTGGGCTATTTGAAGGCTACCGTGGAATATGCTCTGAAGCATGGCGAATTGAGCGATGAATTCGGCAAGTACATCACTTCCCGTTTCTGCAAAGTGGATAAAAAGCAGGATGGCCCCAAGGCCGTAAACAGTTGAGTTTCAGGTAACTGAAGCGCACAACAAGCCGGATCTTTGATCCGGTTTTTTATTGGCTGTAATGAATAGCAAGCCCTGCGGGTCAAGGTGATCAACCTATTCATCGTCATCCCGACAAAGGCCGGGATCTTTTATACGTGGCAGATGATGTAAGAGATTCCGGCCTGCGCCGGAATGACGTTGGTGTTTGTTTCTTCGTGAATACCTTACCCCTCATGCCGGCTTCTCTTTTCACTGGCTGTGAATGCCGGGGTGTATAAAAAAATCTGAGTACCCGCCTTGAAAAGCAATGCGCTCGTCACCAGTATGGATAACTGAGGCTGAATTTCGGCGCCACCACGATAAGTATCAACTGGTTGCCATGCCGCTGCCCATGGATTCCCCCATGGCCTGAGAAAACAAGGATGACCAAGGAAGAGGGAACTTTTTCCTGGTCCAGATGCCTAGCCAGGGTAGGGTAAAATAATCATGTATTCACGCACTGGAGTTTTATACCGGTAATGTCACATACCTTCACCAGGATCCTCTTCGTCGGATTGCTCGTATTGGGCGAGGGGGTGCTTGCGGTTGAAAAAGATACGCAGCTTACTGGCCTTCAGGATGAATACAGTAACCAGGCTGCCTTGTGGCCGTTGGCCGCGGATCAGATCAGTGCTTCCCTTGCTCAGGCGGCCTACCAGAATCTCAATACCGATGTACTTTTCCTCGCGCAGGTAATCTTGCCGATTGCAGAAGTGGAAGCAATCCCTGCGTTCCATTGGCAACAACCCCATCCTCCACGCGCTCCTCCTGTTTCCGCTTTCCTGTAATTCCCACTGTTAATTTTGTAAGGCCATACCGAAATGGACGGCACGCAGCCATGTTGCGGGCAGAGGCCGGTATGCGCCGGAATTCTGTAGAGGAAGCGTATGAACATACAATTGTCTATTCGTCATATGAATATTTCAGAAAGCCTGAAAGGCTTGATTCATGAACTCTGTAATGAAGTAGCCGCGCTGGATTCGGGTATTCGGCAAATGGAAGTCACCCTGGATGATGTCAATGGACCCCACAAGGCCGGTATCGATAAATGTTGTCATCTACACCTCCGTGGTGACGATCACTTGGTTATCGATATACAGGAAATGGACCGGGAGCTGACCTATGCCATAGACCAGGCGTTTGCGAGGCTCAGACAACAGGTGCAACGCCGGAAAAAGGGCAAGTTGCGGGTGCGCGGAGATCGCCATACCCAGGCCCATGGGTGCATACCCAAGTGTGCCAGCTTTGCCCATGCAGACAAGTGCTGAGGTGAAATGATGGTACATCAACCTACGGTACACCAGGGTATGGCAGCCCTGGGTGTGGCATTGCCGGAAACAACGAGTGATGAGGCATCCATGGCTGACAATGAGTCGGTGGCAACTGGATCAGGATCCCGGGGAAAGGGGAGGCGCGGAAAGCGTAGCCAAGCCGAATACCAGCCCTCATCGCCCTGGTCAGGGCTTGGATATGGGCTTGGGGTTTTACTTCCCTTTGTAGTGTTACCCCTGTTGCCCATCAGCCCCCAGCACCTGGTTATGGGTTTTGTGCTGGGTGTCATCGGCCTATACAGCTCCCTTTGTCTCTGGGGGATCCTGCGGGGCCTGTTTGTCAGAAAGTAACCGGCTAGGAAAAATGGCTACCGGGAGTCTTTGGCGCCCGGTAGCCAGCGGTAGCCAGGACACCCACAATTCAGGACACCCACAATTCAGGACACCCACAATTCAGTGAACAATTATTGGGTGTCCAGAATTTGCGGGTTCCTGATGCCCCTAGCATGGTGAGGCATTGAATTTTTGTGGGCGCCAGCGCAGCTGGCGAACCGAATGTCTACCTACGGGGAGGCATGGTAAGAAAAAAGGAAGGGTTGGGTGTACCGGCC
>CBDUNQ010000256.1:0-4289 GCA_965368625.1 uncultured Gammaproteobacteria bacterium | reverse complement strand
GTGATACAGGCTGCCGCGGAAATTTCCGCACGTTTGGATGAGCCGGCGATCAATCCGAACCGTACCCCCTGATCACGCGGCAACCCGCCAACCCAGTTCATCGGCCTTGCGCCGTGCCTGTGCCGGTATATCACCCGCGATAAAGTGCTTGTGTAAAATCTGCACACCCAGCAAATGATTGATGACCGCATCCAATTGCACCTGGGCATCCGGGTTGGCGTCATGCAATTCAAACAAGGCTTGAACGCCCTCATAATCCAGATAACCGCTGGCTTCAATGGCTTCCCGGGAAAGATACTGATCCGCCAGCGCCTGCATGGCAGACCATTTCTTTGGATCGGTATGTGCCGGAGGTGCCATGAAGGCGAATTTCTCACGCTCATAAAGCACCTTGGGCAATAAGCCCTTCATGGCTTCACGCAATACGTATTTTTCCGTACGCCCCTTGATGCGCATAGAGGGAGGAATGCGGGTGGCAAATTCAGCCAGATGATGATCCAGAAACGGCGGTCGTGCCTCCATGGAATTGGCCATATCCACCCGATCGCCACCCCAGGTCAGTATCTGCCCTTCCAGCATGGTTTTAATCCACACATACTGGGCCTTGTCCAATGGATGCCGGCCATCCAGCATATCCGCATCCAGTGCTTCGGCAATGGCCGCCCCGGGCTGGTAATCCTTGAGCTGTGTCCGCAACGCGGGGGCTAAAAGTCCCAGCACGTGAGCGGAAGCCGCCAGCCAGGGTTGCAGACAGCTGGGCGTGAAGCCCACCAGGGCATCCAGTGCAGGATCGTGAATTTCCTTTTCCGCCAGCATGGCGCCGCGGAATATTTCATTGCTTTCGGTAAGCATCTGTTCCCAGGTATTACGTTCTTCCGCAGAAACCATATCCAGCCCATGAAGGAACATGTCACGCCGAAAAGCCGGATAGCCACTGAATAACTCATCCGACCCTTCTCCGGTAACCACTACTTTGTATCCCGCCTGATTCACATGCCGGCTCATGAGCATTTTGGCTACACCCAGGGTGTTATAAATCGTGCGCTCCGTATGCCATAGGGTTTCCTCCAGGTTATCGTAGAGGTGATCCGCCTCCAGTAACATGACATCCTGATCGGCACCAACGGCTTGAGCCATTTCTTGGGCAATGGGGGTTTCGTCATACTTGGCATCATCAAAACCAATGGTAAAGGCCTTTACCGGCGATTGCTGGCTGGCCGCAGACAATCCCAGAATGGAACAGGAATCAATTCCCCCGGAAAGATAGCAGGCAACCGGCACATCGGCTTCCAGGCGTAGTTGCACCGCTTCCATCAATTGGCTGCGTACTCCCTCGATGTAATATTCCTCACCATGGTTTTCCCGCGCCTCCATTCGTGGAAAATCCATATCCCAGTAGCGGATATCCCTGATTTTCAAGGCACCCTGCTTGCGTTCCACAATCAAGGCATGCCCCGGCTTGATCTGATGTACTCCGGAAAAGGCGGTGGAACCGGGTACCATGGTCTGCATCAATTGATGATACAAACCCTCGGCACTGTATTGCGGCTTCACCTGTGGATGGGCAAACAATACCTTCAGCTCAGAGCCGAATACCAGCGTGCCATCCACCTCGGTCCAATACAGTGGCTTTACGCCGAAACGGTCGCGCACCAGTATCAATTGGTCCTTTTCCCTGTCATACAGGGAAAAGGCACATTCACCACGCAGATGCGGCAACATGTCTTCCAGCCCGAGGCGCGGATAGAGATGCAGCACCAGTTCCGAATCACTCTTGGTGACGAAGCGTGCGCCGCGGGAAACCAGATCGGTGCGCAGTCGCTTGTAGTCATAGAATTCGCCATTGTGTGCCAACAATAATCGATCATCGGCAGAGCGAAAGGGTTGCCGCGCACGATTTTCATCCAGGTCGATGATAGAAAGACGCGCATGGCTGAAGCCTACACCACGGCCATCAATAGAATCATAACCAAAACCATCAGGGCCGCGATGATATTGTATCGCAGCCATATTGACGAGAATCTGTGGATCCACAGCTCGGGTTGGATCGGCATGGAAGAAACCGGCTATACCACACATGAGAGAATTCCTTTACAACCGTAAAAAGTTTAAAACAACCATACATAGCAGGTAAGCAGTGCCATACGCATGTACACGGCTCCCCGCGCCTGGGCGAAGTACCAGTTATGGGAAGTATCGTCGAGATCCGTAGCCAATTCCTTGCCACGTGCCAAAGGGTGCAAGACGATGGCATCCGGCTTCAGCGGGGAATCCTTGCACAGGCAGTATTCCGTGCCATGTTCCTCATAGGAATCACCGGACCAGACAATGGCATTGATGTAGACCACATCCAGTTCAGGCAACTCCGCATCCATATCATGGGTCACGCGCATAGTAAGCCCGCGGTCCATCAGCTCCCGCTCCTGCTTTTCAGAGAATACGTCATCGGTATTACAGATGATTACCACTTCTTCAATGGCGTAGGAAAACACGGAAAGGAGTAACAGCAGACTCCGCACCGTACGCATGCGGCCGGGAACCCCAACGATGCCGATGCGGATTTTGTCTTTGCTGTTGATGTTCAAATTGAGCAATTCCGGCCGCCACTTGAGAATGGCGAAGATATCGGCGAGCGCCTGAGTGGGATGCTCATCCGTACCATTGCCGGCATTGATAATGGGAACCCGCAGGGCCTTCATCATTTCAAAGATGGCATTTTGATCCGTATCGCGCAGCACTACCACATCGCCATAGCTGCTGAGCATTTCAGCAACATCGCTATAGGATTCGCCCTTGGCAATACCCGTAGTGGCTGGATCGGTAATGGACATGATATCCCCACCCAGGCGATGCCAGGCGCTTTCAAAAGACAATCGGGTTCGGGTGCTCGGTTCATAAAAAGCACTGATCAGAATCTTTCCGGTCAAGGGGCGCTGTACAGGAACTGCCGTGGTTTCATATTTTGCCGCCAGCCGGCACAGTTGTATCAGCTTGTCGCGATCAAATTGACGCGCGGAAACGATGGATTGATTGGCCAGATCCAGCAGGGTTCCCGAATCTTCCGTGATATGTTTCAGCAAGCCCTCAGCCGCATCCAGACGTGCGTTATCCGCCATGGGCTGCAGGGGCTGTTTGGGTATCGGTATAGTGGCCTTCACCATAAAGTCCTCTTTTTCCAGTCACGCAACAAAAACAACAATAATAAGAATGGTGATATCAAGGTAACCAGCAGGGCAATGGTTACCAGGTTACTGAAAAAGGCAACGGAAGCCGTCATGACCCGGGCTCCTTTTGAGTGTTTGCAAGACGTTTCCAATCATAGTCATCGGGCCAGAAAATGCTGCTCACCACCACAACAAACATGGAAACACCGGCCCCCACCAGGGCGGCCACATAAAAGCCAATGGAAAAATAGGTGTACAAACCGATGCCGGTACCCAGAACCATACCCCAGGTAGCTCCCTGGGCATTGGCTTGACGAAGATACAGACCGGCAGCAATGGGCCAAATGGTGCTGGCAACAAAAGCACCGGTAAAATACAGCAATTCCGCCAGGGTAGTGAGGCGCGGCAGGCACAGCAGCCATGCACCAATACCCAGCAGGACAATGATTACATGAGCGGCCCTGCGCAGCTCCGGCTCCTTGGCTGCGGGACGTAGATGGCCCCGATAGAGATCCTGGGTGATCAGATCGGCAGTGGCCGCCAGCAGTGAGTCAAGACTCGATGCCAGTGCGGAAAACACCACAATAAATACCAGAATGGCACCGGTAACCCCCAGCAGGTTTGCCGCTACCATGGGTCCCACCATATCCGCAGCGGGAATATTCAACCCCAGGGCGGGTGCGGCCAGTGCCACAAACCCCGCCACAATGGGAATGGGCATCCACATCAAACCCGCTGTGAGATAGGCAGGAAAACCCACCCCTTGCCGAAACGCAAAGGCGCGACTCCACCAGACATTGGAATGAAAGATTTCCCCTACACCAAACAGTAGATTATTGAATAAAAACATCAGTGCCGCGGGCATGAGCAAGTTGAGCAACTCCGGACGCTCTTCCGCCACCGCACTGTGAATGGCTTCAAATCCAACCTTATCGATAGCCAGCCAGGCAAGCACAATGATTCCCAGCAGGATTACCAGGGTCTGTATGAAGTCAGTGCCGATTACTGCACGTAAACCACCCAACAGGGTATAGAGAACGCAGATCCCCAGTATTACCGACATTCCGTATTCGTAGGGTATCCCCGTCAGGGCATGAATCAATACACCACCCGCCATACCCAGGC
>CBDUNQ010000255.1:0-4317 GCA_965368625.1 uncultured Gammaproteobacteria bacterium | reverse complement strand
CTATGATACAGGTGTCGACCGCAGATGAGGAGTAGGGGAAAAGATGGGCCCTTGTCCCAGATCATCGTTCGGTCGCGGGGGGGCTGCTATTGTTGAAATGACCCGCCAATGAGAAAGAGAAAAGGAGTAGCGATGAAAAAAATGCCGAAACTGGCCACCCTCATGACCCCGTTCCCGTATTCCATTGATAAGGGGGCGAATCTGGATCAAGCCATTAAAATGATGGGTGAACATAAGGTCCGGCACCTGCCCGTCACCCAGGGCCATGAATTGGTGGGCATGGTGTCCGACCGTGACCTGAAAGGTGTCGCACTGGCGCACCCGGGGAGCACGCCATCAGAGAGCCTCTCGGTGAGTGATATCTGTCATGAAGCCTATGTGGTGGACCTTAATGCCCCTCTGGACAGGGTATTGCTGGAAATGGCGGAACGGCATATCGGGTCTGCCATTGTCACACGGGAAGGCAAGCTGGCGGGCGTGTTTACCTCGGTGGATGCCTGCCGCAGCTTTGGTGAATACTTGCAGGCACAATTTCCCAGCGGTGGCGGCAATGAAGCCGCTTGAAGCCTGCTTGTGCGCACCCATGCCCCTTCCTGGTGCCGGTTATGATTGCTTGATAGTCCGCGTATGGTCTTTGAAAGACAGGATGAGTTCCGTATTTGCATACCGCTTGCGTTGAGCTGGAGGTAGGGCCGGTTTGCGCAACTCCCCAAGGCAGGCGGGTAACCGGAGTAATACCACCATCCTGGTCACATCCTGTGATCATAGGGTTGTTGCTATGACGCGGGTTCATCCCCGGAAACGCCAGCCTGCGCCAATTTGTTTTTCGCCTCAATCCATTGTGCCATGTACTGGGTGCTGCGGTGCTGGTGATGATGCAGCATGGCGCCGGTGAAATTCGCTTCACGGTGGGAGTGGATATCATCCCGCAACTGTTCGATACGCTGCAACAGTGCTGCCCCCAGTGGTTCGCGCGCAAAGCGTTGGCGCAGAATTTCATGGCCAGTAGCCTGGGCCTGATGCCAGCGGTGCGGGTCCTGATAGACTGCGATGGCCTGGGATACGAACCCGGATTCATCATCGGCAATGGCTCCGGGCCAGGGGAGATCGCCGGCCATGGCTTCGGCACCCACGGTGGTGGTTATGCTTGGTGTCCCGCAAGACATGGCATCGGCCAGTTTGCCTTTGAGCCCGGCGCCAAAGCGTAACGGCGCCAGGCATACCCGCGCCTGTTGCATTACTTCACCGGCATCCTTGGCCCATCCCAGCACCTGGAACCCGTGTTGTGGTCGATGCAATGCCGTGGCCTTGGGCGGCGGGTAGGCGCCATAGATATGCAGTTGCGCATCGGGTAGCGCCTTGCGAATCCGTGGCCAGAGGGATTGCTGTAGCCAGAGTACGGCATCCCAGTTGGGTGCATGACGAAAATTACCAATGCTGATGAAATGCTGTCGTTGATGAAAATCCGGTGTATCTTCCCGTGGTGGGCCCAGCATAAAGGGCAGGTAATGAAGCAAGGCGGGGGGCACGGAAAATTCCTGCTGTAATAGCTGCATTTCATATTCAGAGATGATGAGGCTGAGGTCGCAGCGATATATGGCGGCCACTTCCCGCAATGCGCGCTCCGATCGAAAGTCACTTTTCGTCACTTCCCGGGATTGTCGCACGGCTTCCTGTCGTGCATGGCGCAGCAGATGCAAATCGCTGGTTTCCAGTATGCGGATCGCATCGGGGCACTGTTGTGCCACGCGCCAACCGAATTGTTCTTCCAGCATGAAGCGATCAAAGATCACCACATTCGGTTGCCAGTGCTGCAGTTGCCGGTCCACGCGGGAATCATTGATCTGGATGACATGGGATTCCACGCCCAGTGCCTGCAGGTCAGCCTGATGTTCGCTGGGCTGTGCCGGGCTGGCAAAATGAATCTGCCAGCCCTGCGCCCGGAATAGCCGGATCAGTTCCATCATGCGCGCACCCGCTGCGGAAGAACGGGGTTCCGGCCAGACATAGCCAAGGATCAACAGGGTGGTCATGAAACCGGTACTTTTTCGGGATGAGTGAACAGCATGATATTTCCAGTGGTGTAATGGGATGCAGCAGCGCTATAAAAGCAGGTCCTGCCCGCAGGTCATGGGCATCATACCATTGCATGGGGGTCTTCTTCCCTGGTGGGCGATGGTGTCTGGCGGGCCCAGGTCGTTTACGGTGATGCACTCTTGTCCTGTATGCGTTCGGACGTTGCCATCGCCTTCCGGTTTAGTCTTCATCCAGTTCCAGGTAGTCGGTGGAAAGGATGACCTCCGGCTTTTTTCTATGGGCATGCAGCGCACGCAGGGAAGCCTCCACCCGGGCCGCATCCAGACCCGGTTTATCCAGCACAATAGGATACAGGCGAAAATGCTTCTCCATTTGAGAGGCATGATCCCTGGCCTTGTGTTCAAGGTGAACCCGGGTTTCCCGGGTAAGGTTTTGCAGGAGCAAGAGGCAGGGGGATAACCAGTCCAGATACGCGGTGATGAGTTGCTGATGCGCCGCATCATGTCCCGATTCACGGAGGAAGTAAGGGGGGAAATATTGCGAAGAATGAGTCGCTGCCATTTCAACGGGCGTGGTGGGTTGCAGGCTCTGACCATTGCCTTGATGATCACGCAGGAACCAGGCGGTTTTGGGTTGCTGACCACTGCATTGTTGAATATAGCGGTTGAGATAATCGGCGGCATTGCCCGCCGATTTCATGGCCTGGGAAAGGTCGGCAATCTGCGGCATAAAATCCTGGCGGCAAGCCTGCCCGGCATACCATCTGGGTACCAGATCATGCTCCATGTCTTCTTCCTGGGCTACGGCATGTAGTAAAGCCAGTGGTTGTTCCTGCAGATCCAGTAGCCAGCATTCATAGCGATCCTCCAGGGGAAAAGGAAGTTGCTGGTGGTGTTGCAGGATGTCTTCATAGACGATGGCGCCGCGGTGTTCCAGCAATTTGAAATCATCGGAAGGAAAAATGGGGCCGCGCGTGAGCCCCTGTTTTTCCGACCAGTGGCCATAACGAATATCGCTGGTCTGTACCTGGCGGCTGTTATGAATGTCGGCTACCAGTTCTTCATTGCGAACATAGATATCCCAGTGAATGCCATCCACGGTGACCCCTTCGGCACCATCGAATTCGATTACATTCATGACGCCCCGAAAGGGGTTCAGGAGTCGCTGGGAATAACGGCGTAATGGCATGGTTGTGTGGCCTGTGTCCCGCGTCAGTACAAGGTGTTCTGGGCGTCAAGGCCGGATTGCAATGACACTGGCGTTGACGCATAAGCCCATGGTTGCCCATTTTCCTGCAGCGAGCAAGGTTTCCACAGAGGCCTGGATTTTCTATGGATATCCGCGGATTTTCTGGCGTTATTGCTTGATATCAACGACCATGGTCCCCATACCTGCCACTTTCCTGAGACGTACACAAAGGATCTTACATGAGCCGATTACAGAGTTTGCTGGAAGAAATTCAAGCCCTTCAGGAACGGGTGGCGGAAGAAGTCGGGCGCGAAGCCCGGGAATTCGGCTACAGCATTCAGCAGGGCAGAGTCACTTTTGAGCGGGAAGTGCTGGCCCGGCATCGGGAAATGGCCCAGCGTCTGCGGGTCTATCTCAAGGAATCCTCCTGGCTGGTGATGGCTACGGCGCCGGTGATTTACAGTCTTGCACTGCCCCTGGTATTCCTGGATCTGATGGTCAGCCTCTACCAGTGGATCTGCTTCCCCATCTATGGCATTCCCACGGTGCGGCGTAAAGACTATATCGTGATGGATCGCCATCGCCTGCAATATTTGAATCTCATCGAGCGTATGCACTGTGTGTATTGTGGCTATGCCAATGGCATGCTGTCCTACGTAATGGAAGTGGCGGCGCGTACGGAACAATACTGGTGTCCCATCAAGCATGCACAACGCCTCAAGGCCACCCATAGCCGTTATCATCGTTTTCTTGCCTATGGTGATGCGGAGCACTACAACGAAGAACTTCAAACCCTGCGCAAAGCCCTGCGGGAAATGCCTTGACCCGAAGGGTAAGGTATTCATGATGTGACCAGATCGTGCGGAGCACGATGGGGAATCCCTAATGATCCCGTAGGGATCTAGGGGCAACCCCGCAGGGGGTCCTATGATCGCCTTGACCCGAAGGGTACGGTGCTCATGTAAAAAGAAGTCGTCATTGCGAGCGAAGCGCGGCAATCTCCATGGCGTGGCAGTCACTATCCGGAAACCCGGAAGGCAGGTGCCGGATTCAGGAGATTGCTTCACTCCGTTCGCAATGACGTGCCTTTGC
>CBDUNQ010000254.1:0-4318 GCA_965368625.1 uncultured Gammaproteobacteria bacterium | reverse complement strand
TGCAGCAGGGAGTGGGCCTTGTATTGCGTCAGGACGCCGATGCGACGGATTCCGGAATTCATGCAATTGGAAATGGGAAAGTCGATAATGCGGAATTTCCCGCCAAATGGCACGGCAGGCTTGGCACGCCATTGGGTGAGCTGCCGCAACCGGGATCCTCTACCGCCAGCGAGTATCAAAGCCAGAGTGTTTCGGGTGAGACGACTGACAAAACGCGGGGTTTGACTCACACTCATAACCACAGCACTCCTCGTGTATTCTGCTTTTGCACTATAAGGCCATCTGGTTATGGTACCATGGCTTCATGGCTTGTGAATCAGACTTCGCAGCACTGTGCCGGTAAAATGGCTACCCAATTGACCCAGGTTAATGACCCTTGATCAGCCTTACACAACATTCCAACCTGCCGAATGATTGGCAACGCATTGTGGATGCTCGCCACCATGATCCCTTTGCGGTGCTCGGCAGGCATGAGGATTCCCGGGGGGTTCGTGTCTGTGCCTACCTTCCCGAAGCGGAATGGGTATGTATTGCCGACAGCGACCTCCCCCTGAAGCGCCGTGAAGGAAGTGACTTTTTTGAAGCCAGGGGGGATGCGCGTCAGATTCCCGTGCGGTACCGCTTGCGCTGGGGCCGGGCCGATGGCACGCAAATGGAACACTACGACCCCTACAGCTTTCCTCCCATCACCAGCGACTATGACTTGCACCTGTTCGGTGAAGGCCGCCACTGGCACTGCTATCGCTTCCTGGGCGCCCACAGCCGGCTGGTGGATGGTATCCAGGGGGTCCACTTTACGGTGTGGGCCCCCAATGCCGAACGGGTCAGTGTCATTGGCGATTTCAACCGCTGGGATGGCCGGGTCAATCCCATGCGCAGTCTGGGAGGCAGCGGGGTATGGGAACTCTTCATTCCCGGCCTGTCGCCGGGGATGCTCTACAAATACGAAATCCGCAACCGCCAACATGGCAGTATCCACACCAAAATCGACCCCTATGGCCAACAATTCGAGCTGCGACCGGGAACCGCACCGGTGGTGTGCGCAGCTTCAAGCCATCAATGGGGTGACGAGCACTGGCTGACCCGACGATCGCAAACCGACTGGCAGCACCAGGCGCTCTCCATCTACGAACTTCACCTGGGTTCCTGGCGCCGCCGGAAAGACCATGGCTTTCTTGACTATCGCCAACTGGCACATGAAATTGTCGAGCATGTGCAAAACCTGGGCTTCTCTCACATCGAACTGCTTCCCATCACGGAACACCCGCTGGATGCCTCCTGGGGTTATCAGGCCACCGGTTACTTCGCGCCCACCAGCCGCTTCGGCAGTGCCGATGATTTCCGTTATTTTGTGGATTACTGTCACCAACATGACATTGGTGTCATCATGGATTGGGCACCCGGACACTTCCCCAAGGATGACCATGCACTGGCCCGCTTCGATGGCAGCCCCCTCTATGAACACGAAGACCCCCGCAAGGGGGAGCACCGTGATTGGGGCACTCTGATCTACAACTACGGCCGCAATGAAGTGAAAAATTTCCTGCTGGCCAATGCCGTCTATTGGCTGGAGGAATTTCACATTGATGGCCTGCGGGTGGATGCCGTGGCTTCCATGTTATACCTCGACTACTCCCGTGAACCCGGAGACTGGGTACCCAACCAATATGGTGGCCGGGAAAACCTGGAAGCCATCGATTTCCTGCGGGAAATGAACAAAGTCACTCACGGGGAACACCCGGGTACCCTGATGATTGCCGAGGAATCCACCGCCTGGCCACAGGTTACCCGGCCCACCTATGTGGGTGGTCTGGGCTTCAGCATGAAATGGAACATGGGCTGGATGCACGATACCCTGCAATACTTCACCAAGGATCCGGTGCACCGTCATTATCACCATGACTCACTCACCTTTGGCCTGCTCTATGCCTTTTCGGAAAACTTTGTGCTGCCGTTCTCCCATGATGAAGTAGTGCATGGCAAGCGCTCACTACTCGGTAAAATGCCGGGAGATGAGTGGCAACGCTTTGCCAACCTCCGTTTGCTCTATGCCTATATGTTTACCTATCCAGGAAAAAAACTGTTATTCATGGGAAGTGAGTTCGGCCAGCCGGAAGAGTGGAATGAAGCCGCCAGCCTTCCATGGTCGCTGCTGCAGTACCCGAATCATGCCGGGGTAATGACCCTGATCAGCGACCTGAATCGCCTGTACCGCAGCCAGCCGGCACTCCATCACGACGATTTTTCCGATGCCGGTTTCCAATGGATTGACTGCCATGATTCCACCCAGTCCATCATCAGCTACCTGCGCAAGAGTGATCAACAGCAGATTATCGTGGTGCTGAACTTCACCCCCGTACCGCGGGAAAACTACCGCCTCGGCGTACCCGATATGGGCCAGTATCGGGTACTGCTCAATTCCGACTCGAGCTTTTATCATGGCTCCAATCTGGACGTAGGCACCCGCCTGTCCAGCCAGCCGGAGCCCTGGATGGGGCGCCCCCACAGCTTACAGCTTAATCTCCCTCCCCTGGCCGCACTGCTCCTGGAACATAGCCCCCAGCCATAAACTGACCCGAATGGGGCGGTACAAAATAGTTGAGGGAAAACACTCAAGAATCTGGCAGAATCGCCGCTGGTTTTAGCGGGGATTCATCTAGGTCCTGGACCTATAGTACCGTAATACAAATCACCGGCCCGCAGGAATCGAGCCGTATTTCCACCCCAGACAAACAAGAAGGAATTTGTGGGGCGGATCGCGGGAGTCATGGTGTTCGTAAGCATTATCATTACCAATTACAATTACGGGAAATATCTTTCCCAGGCCATTGATAGTGCCCTGGCGCAAACCTATCCTGCCATTGAAGTCATTGTCATCGACGATGGATCGACGGATGATTCCGCCAGCATCATTGCTTCCTATGGAAATAAAATCACCGCGATTTTCAAGGAAAATGGCGGGCAATGTTCCTGCTTCAACCGCGCCTTTACATCCAGCAAGGGGGACGCCATCGTCTTTCTTGATGCCGACGACACCCTGCTGGAAAACGCCGTGGCACTGCATGTTGCCGGCCTGGAAAAACCCGGGGTGGTCAAATCCTGTGGTTACCTGCAAGTTACCGATGGTGATGGCAGGTTGACCGGAGCCACCATCCCCAGCCAATTACGTGACTCCGGAGATTACCGACAGCAAATCGTAACGAAAGGCCTGGATGCCTACCCTTCCAGCTTCACATCCGGCAATGCCTGGAGTAGAGATTTTTTGGAAAAGGTGCTCCCACTACCGGAAAACGACATCATTGGTGCCGATGGATATCTGACCGCTATCGATGGCCTGTTTGGTCCTATTGAAAGCATCCACCAACCAGTAGGGCTGTATCGGATCCATGGGAACAACAAGGGCCCCAGGAACTTGCGATTCGATACCGACTACATGCAAAATCGAATGCAGCGTTGGCAACATCGCGCTGAATATGCAGTCCACTGGGCACAACGGCTTGACCTTCCTGTAAATCCAGTGGCGTTTATGCGAATACGGGACTGGAAGTTGAATCTGATGCGTCATACCCTGTACCTGATGGGTGAGCCCACATCCAACCCGGGCTTCTGCGACTTGGTGTGCGCGCCATTACACAATCGAAAAGGTCGGCTTCTCACTTCCCTGCTGACTTCATGTTCACTTGCCGCGGTACGTCTGCTGCCACGCAAGCATTCCATGAAGCTGATTCGCTATTTACTCATCGGGCGACGCCAGCAAAGTCATTGCGTGTAATCTGATATTGGAGCAGGTACCTGTGATTATTCATTCTTCACCGTGCGAGCAACCACGGGATCCGTCTGCAGGCAAATCCGCTTACCGCTTTTGCGGTACTAGCTTGCCACGGTTACTGTTGGTGTATGTCCCACCCCTGGCAATCCTCGCCCTGGCGCTTCTGGGTAGCCATGTAAGTGAGCGTCCCATTTCTGATTTCACCCGTGATGTGGCCGCCATTGCCAGCCTGCCACCCTACCTTGGATTGGTCTCCAGCGTAGGCATCCTGTTGTGGACGGCGGCGGCCACTCTGGCCTTGGCGACCGCGGCCATCCTGGCACGCCATCAGGCTCCCAAAGCACTGTGGCGGTTTTTCCTCGGCTTCGGCCTGCTCACTACCGTGTTGATGCTGGATGATTTTTTCATGTTTCATGATCGTCTGTTTCCGCGCTTTCTCGGCTTGCCTGAAAAAGCCACGGTTGCCATCTATGGCACTGCCCTGCTGTATATCCTGATTCGCTTTCGCGCCATCTACCGTGCCATGCCCTGCTTCTTTCTCTGGGCCGC
>CBDUNQ010000253.1:0-4322 GCA_965368625.1 uncultured Gammaproteobacteria bacterium | reverse complement strand
ATTCTGATGCCCAATATACTACGCCACCTGTTTTCCGCCACCCTGCTTATCAGCTTGCTGGCAGCCTGTGCAAGCGCACCTCCCACCAGCCAGAGGCCGGATGCTTCCGATGACATCTACCCGGCACCCGAAGCATCCCCGCAACGTGCTCCGGTACAGGGACCCAGACGGTATGTGCTGAATCAAGCTATGGAAATGCTCGGTACCCCCTATCGCTATGGTGGCACCTCACCCCGTGGCTTCGACTGTAGCGGACTGGTGTATTACAGCCATCAAAAAGCCGGTATCTCCGTTCCCCGCACTGCCCGCGCGCAACGCCGGCAATCCCGGTCCGTTCCGTCACATGCCCTTACGCCAGGCGACCTGGTATTTTTCCGACTCAGTGGACGCAGGATCAATCACGTGGGTATCTATACAGGGGATGGAAAGTTCATCCATGCGCCTTCCTCGGGTAAGCGCGTATCCATTGCCAGCCTGGAAAACCCCTACTGGCAAAAACACCTGGTGGGCGCCGGAAACTTCTACTGAAAAATAAATGCATGTCATTGCGAACGAAGTGAAGCAATCTCGTGATGCAAACACCCGCCTTGCTGATTTCCGCATCACCACTACCAAATGAAAGAGGTTGCCACGCCGCTTCGCGACTCGCAATGACACCAGGGTATCAATGACCGTGGCTTCCAACTTGACTCAAATATCCGACAACCAATAGAACTGATGCGGTGGAATCACCAGCTGGTCTTTGAACAAAGCCGGGCTTTCCCCGGAATAAAGGTCTTTCACCTGCCCATATTGCAGTGAAGCCTTGTTACTCACCATAGCCAGATCGAGATACTGGGGCGTGACATCGAAATTTCCCACCACCAGTACCCGGTTGCTCCGCTGCTGGTGATCAAATCTTGTAAACACAAAAAGATGTGGATTGCCCACATCCAGTAATTCGCGATTATTGAAATCTGCAAAGGCCGCAATTTCCTTGCGCACCGAAATCATTTTTTTCAGCGCCGTAAAGATTCTCTGTTCAACGGTACCGCTTTGTTTGCGTAAATCCGCCTTGTTCCAATCGATTTTCGGCCGGTGCACCCACCGGCTGTCATTGGCCTTGTGTTCGTCATCAAGATATGAACAATCATTGAGCGTGCCGATTTCGTCACCATAATACAGCAGCGGTATTCCACCAAATGACAGAATCATGCTATGCATCAGCGTTATCAGCTTGATTGCATGCTCTATGGCAAGAGGGTCACCCGATTCCAGGGCCGATTGCAAACCAACCAGAGAAGCCAGGGTGCCGGCTATACGTGCATCGCCGGTTTTCTGATTCTGCCCGAAAGGCAGTCCGCGGGCGGGTGAATCGGCATAGTTTCCGGTGTAATAATCGATGAGAAAGCGTCGATGGGATTTGGGCTCGTATCCGGCAGGCTTTTGAGCCCCTGATAAAGTAACTTGGTATTTTTCGTTGCCATGGCATCCCACAACAATGCCATGTACGTGGCGTTGTAGGCGATTTCACATTCCTTGGCATTAATGGCATCTTCACCGAAATACTTGATCACTTCCACGGGTGCGACAATGGCTTCCGCAATGAACAGTACCCCGGGAGCTGTCACCTGGCAGCAATCCTTCATCAACTGCAGAATAAGATGGGCTTCGCGCTCGTTCTGGCAATTGCTACCGATTTTTTTCCACAAGAAGGCCACGGCATCCAGGCGCAGAATATCCGCACCCTGATTGGCCCAGAATAGAATGATATCGATCATTTCAATGAAAACAGCGGGGTTGCTGTAATTGAGATCCCACTGATAATCGTGAAATACCGTCATCACCCACTGTTGCATTTCACCGTCCCAGGTGAAATTTCCCGGTGAGGACTCCGGAAAGATTTCCGGCATGGTTTCTTCAAACATGTCGGGTATTTCCCGGTTGGGGAAAATGTAATAGTAGTCCTGGTATTTTTTATCCCCCTGGCGGGCTTTTTTCGCCCACCCATGTTCATTGGAAGTGTGATTCACCACTACATCCAGGGTTAATAATATATCCCGTTGATGCATCTCCTTGGATAAGGACACCAGGTCTTCCAGACGGCCTATGCGCGCATCCACTTCACGAAAATCACTTACCGCATAGCCGCCATCACTATGCCCTTCGGGACACTTCAGGATCGGCATAATATGCACCATGTTGATGCCCAGCTCCTGAAAATAACTGATCTTCGTCTGCAAATCTTTCAGGCCATCTGCAAATCCATTGCTATACAGCGCCATCCCCACCCAGCGCTGATGCAAAAACCAGTTATGATCCTTTTCACGGGCGATATCCTGCTCCCGAAGGCTCTCCGAGCGCAGACAATATTGCCTTGCCATGGTTTCCACCAGGCGGGTCGCCTGTTCCTTGAAGTCATCACGTGAGCCGTATAGATAGTGAAACAGGGAATATATGGCATAGAAATTGGCACCGAGACGCGTATAGAAATGCCTCATGTCCTGATTATTGCTATCGGCTTTCAGATCAATGAGGATTTCATTGAGCAGGGAGTGAGATATCTGTTCGTACATCGCGGTCTCTTCGGTTTAGGTAAATACGGGTTGACATTCCTGCGGTAGCTGCAGGGATGACCAATCACCAGGCAACAGTACCCATTACCGGGAAAGTCCCCAGGATGCTTTCCATTTCTCATAGAAGCCTGGGTCATTCACCGTGGCGCCCTGCTGCGATACGATTTGTGAAGCAAAATCCTGCGCCCTCTCCAGCGTTTCCGCCAGTGGCCAGGAGGAAATCAACCCCAGCATCAGTATCGAGGCAAAAGCATCGCCTGCACCCACGGTATCCACCACCTTGACCGTTGCCTTGGGGTTGATATTCAATGGGGCCGCACCGGCCATTTTCACCAGCGCGCCGGAGCTGCCACGGGTGAGAATCAGGCCTTGCAGGGTATATCGCTGAATAAATTCCTCGCATGCCTCGGTAAGATCGTCCATCGGCGGGCTCAGCTTGAATAATTCATCTTCGTTGAGTTTCACCCAGTGGGCATCTTTCAACAGCGGTAACACACCCTCGGCATCCCACCAGGGGGAACGCAAATTGATATCGATAAATACCGGCCCCTGGTGGGAGCGTTTCAGTTTTTGCAGGCTTTCGCGGGAGGTGGGGGAGCGCAAGGCAAGGCTGCCGTGATACAACATTCCCTGCCCACCTTCCGGCAGGGCATCACTGGCAATGTAATCATAGGCACTGGGCATGACGATATCATAACTGGGTTCGCCTGCGTTCATCTGTACCTGTACCCTGCCCGTGGGATGCTGTTTGTCTTGCTGCAGATATTGCAGAGAAAAGCCCCATTTCTCCATGGCCGTACGTATCGCCCGGCCCTCTTCATCCTCACCAACCCGGCTTACAAACAGGGGCTGCAACCCAAAGGCTTGCAGATGCCAGGCCACATTGAATGGCGCACCGCCCAACACCCGATTTCCATCGGGAAACAGATCAAATAACACTTCACCAAAAATAATCGGGGGATGCGCTGTTTTATCAGTCATTATCACCCTCAAACCAGGCTTCACATTCAGGCATAAAATGCGTCAAGCCTTCAAGTATACCGGCGCTGTAATTTCCATTCATTCCCAGATAACCTCCTTTTGCCAGATAAAGGCTTTCCAGCAAACCACTTTGCTCAGCCAGCGTAATGGCCTCGGCACGCACTTCGGCAGCCGCATTGGCAACCAGCACCGAATAGATGGGGCTATTGAGCACCGCAAGATCATTGCCACTATCCCCGGCAAACAGGGTTTCCTGCTGGCTGAAATGTTTATTTTCCATCAGAAATTCCACCGCTTCACGCTTACCGGCGCTGACCGGCAAAATATCCAGCAAACCGATACGTTGCGGCTCGTCGATACTCCAGATCAAATTGGCACGGATCCCTTCCCCATCCAGTCGCTGGCGAACTTCCTCCAGCAATCTTGGCAGGTCCACGTACAGGGGTACATAGTAGCTTAGTTTATGCCTTCCCTGCTTACTGAATTCCTGCGCCTGCATATCGGTAAAGCCTGCCAGCAGGCGTTTTAATTCAGCCGGGGATTTACCCGCCCAATCCCGATCAATGGTATCTTCCCAGGCCTTCCAGTATTGCCCGCCCATGGCATTGAGCTGGTACACGCTGGAACCCACATCGGCAATCACGTAGTTGGGCTGTGGCAACTGATACTGGTGGATTGCCTGCTCCACCAAACTGCGGTCTCTGCCAGTGACATACACCAGCGTTACTTCTGGCCGCGCAGCCAGGCGACGAAAACGTTTTCTTGCACCCGGAGATTCCGGTTGTG
>CBDUNQ010000252.1:0-4326 GCA_965368625.1 uncultured Gammaproteobacteria bacterium | reverse complement strand
CATCAAACAATATCGCGTATTCAGCTACCCGTTCCGCGATGCCCAGACGGGTCGTCAGGCTTACTGGCGCGATGTAGGAACTGTCGATGCCTTCTGGGCAGCCAATCTTGAGTTGATCGGTATCACCCCGGAATTGAATTTATATGACGAAGAGTGGCCCATCTGGACCTATCAGGAACAATTACCACCCGCCAAGTTCATCTTTGACGACGATGACCGGCGTGGAATGGCCGTGGACTCCATGGTATCCGGGGGCTGTGTGATCTCGGGTGCCACGGTGCGTCATTCCCTGCTGTTTTCCAATGTAAAGGTGCATTCCTGCGCGGTGGTGGAGGATGCCGTGGTGATGCCGGATGTGGATATAGGCCATGATTGTCGTCTGAAAAAGGTGGTTATTGACCGTGGTTGTCGCATTCCACCCAATACGGTTATTGGTGAAGACCCCAAGGCGGATGCGGAAAAATTCACCGTGACGCCCAATGGAGTCACACTGGTCACTCCGGAAATGCTCGGTCAGGAACTGCATCATGTCCGATAAGAAACGGCTCAAGGTGATCCTGTGCTGGCACATGCATCAGCCACAATACTGTGATCTGCTCACCGGGGAATACCAGCTTCCCTGGACCTATCTCCATGCCATCAAGGATTATTCCGATATGGCGGCCCACCTGGAAGCAACACCCAAGGCTCGGGCAGTGGTGAATTTCGCCCCGATTCTGCTGGAACAGATTGCCGACTATGCAACCCAGGTAAACCATTTCCTGCGTGATGGCACCATGATTCGTGATCCTCTGCTGCAGGCATTGGCAGGCGATAGCTTACCGGCAGGTGAGCAACGCCTGGCGCTGATTGAAGCCAGTATGCGCGCCCATGAAGAGCGTATGATCGGTCGCTTCCCGGCCTACCAGGCACTGGTGGAGCTGGCGAAATGCTTTCAGCTGAATCCGGCTGGAATTACCTATGTAAACGATCAGTTTCTCTATGATCTGCTGACCTGGTATCACCTGGCCTGGATGGGGGAAACGGTGCGGCGTCGGGATAATCGCATTCAGGCGCTGCAGGACAAAGCCGGGAATTTTACCGCCAAAGACCGGCGTACCCTGATGGAAGTGATCGGGGAATTGCTGTCCGGTATTATCGATCGCTACCGGAGTCTGGCCGAGCGGGGTCAGATCGAACTCTCCGTAACCCCGTATGCTCACCCCATCATCCCCCTGTTGCTGGATATCGGCAGTACCCATGAAGCCATGCCCAAGGCGCCACTGCCGAACCTGGATCACTATCCTGGCGGAATGGAGCGTTCCCGTTGGCACATACAGGAAGGCATATCCACATTTGAGCAATACTTCAATTTTCGCCCCAATGGCTGCTGGCCTTCCGAGGGGGCGGTCAGCGCGGCGGCGGTCCACCTGCTGGAGGCTTCCGACTTCCAATGGGTGGCCACCGGGGAAATGGTGCTACGCAACAGTTTACGCGCCAGTGGCCGGGACCATGAGGCGGATGCGCCCCATGTGCAATATCGGCCTTACCGTCTGGAAGATGGAAAAACGGCGTGCTTTTTCGTGATGACGGCCTTTCGGATCTCATTGGTTTCAAGTATTCCACCTGGCACGCGGATGATGCGGTCGCCAATCTGGTGCATCATCTGGAAAACATTGCCACCGCCACTCAGCAGGAAAAAGCACCGGTGGTTTCCATCATTCTCGACGGTGAAAATGCCTGGGAGCACTACCCGGAAAACGGCTACTATTTCCTTAATGCACTCTATGACAAGCTGGCCAATCACCCCGCACTGGTTATGACCACCTTCAGTGATTACCTGGCCCAGGAGCGCGAAAGTGCCCCCTTGAAGACCATGGTGGGTGGCAGTTGGGTCTATGGCACCTATTCCACCTGGATTGGCGACAAGGATAAGAATCGTGGCTGGGATATGCTGGGAGATGCCAAAAAGGCCTATGATCGCGCCGTAGCCGATGGCAAGATGGATGGCGATCAACTGTTAGTGGCAAGGCACCAGCTTTCCATTTGTGAGGGGTCCGACTGGTTCTGGTGGTTTGGGGATTACAACCCGGAAGATACGGTGAGTGACTTTGAGCGGTTGTTTCGCCTTCATCTTGCCAATTTATACCGTTGTCTTGGCAAGGAGCCCCCGGTTTACCTGGCGGAATCCTTTACCCATGGGCATGGCCGGCCCGAGCATGGGGGGACCATGCGCCCCGGAAAGGAGGGCTGATTTTTCGTGTCTGTGGAGTTTCATCCCGTGGCTCAGGTGTTGGGCCGACGACGAGCCGGTGTCCTGTTGCATCCCACCTCCTTGCCGGGGCCCCATGCCTGCGGGAATCTAGGTCCGGATGCCTATCGATTCGTTGACTGGATGACCCGTACCGGGCTATCCGTCTGGCAAACCCTGCCCCTGGGCCCCACCCATGATGATGGCTCACCCTATCAATGTCTTTCGGTCCATGCCGGCAATCCCCGGCTGATCAGTTTCGAACGTCTGGCGCAGTGGGGATGGATCAGCACCGAGGCTGTGCAGCAGACACTGGATGATGTGCCGGCACGGTCCGCTTTGCTGCAAGTGGCTATGAATGGCTTTCTGTCACTGGACGATGATCAGTTACAGACGGAATTCACCGATTTCAAACAACACCATGCCCACTGGCTGGATGACTATGCCCTGTATATTGCTTTACGCCAGGAAATGCATCACAAGTGCTGGTGGCAGTGGCCGGTGAATTTGCGTGATCGCAATGCGGAAGCCTTGCAACAGGCATCCGCGCGCCTGGCTGCAGCCATTGCCCTGGTGCAGTTCGAGCAATTTGTCTTCTTTCGCCAATGGCATGAATTGCGTGATTATGCCAATGAACACGATATTCTATTGTTCGGCGATGTGCCGATCTTCGTAGCCCATGACAGTGCCGATGTATGGGCCCACCGACGTTATTTCTCCATGGATGAAAGCGGTGAAGCGATCACCGTTGCCGGTGTACCTCCGGATTATTTTTCGGCTACCGGACAGCGTTGGGGAAATCCTCAGTATGACTGGGAAGTCCTGGAGGCGGACGGTTTTCAGTGGTGGGTGGAGCGTATTGATACCCAGCTTGATCTGTTTGACCTGGTGCGCGTAGATCATTTTCGAGGCTTTGAAGCCTTTTGGGAAATCCCGGCCAGTGCCGAAAATGCGGTGGACGGTCAATGGGTGAAGGCACCGGGGGAAGCGCTGTTCCAACGCCTGCAAGCCAGTTTTCATCCCTTGCCACTGGTGGCGGAAGACCTGGGTATCATCACGTCTGAAGTGGATGCCCTGCGCAAGCAGTTTGGCTTGCCGGGTATGAAAGTGCTGCAGTTTGCCTTTGATGGCGATGGCAAAAATGCCTATCTTCCCCCTCACCATGAACAAGACAGCGTGGTGTACACGGGCACCCATGATAATGACACCACCCTTGGTTGGTTCCAGGCGCTCAATTCGGAGCAGCAAGCCATGGTCCGTGGTTATCTGGCCAATTCGCAGGAAGAGATGCCCTGGTTGCTGATTCGCTTTGCCCTCATGTCGGTGGCCCAGTTATGCATGATACCCATGCAGGACTGGTTGGGACTGGATGGCCGGCACCGAATGAACCAGCCAGGAACGGAAGTGGGAAACTGGGCCTGGCGATTCCAGTGGGAACAGATGCCCAAGGGTATAGAGCTGCGGATTCAACACTTGTTGCAAGTCTATGACCGCTGAGCGGCACCGCGCCGCTATCCCCCTCGCCAGCGGCATTCTGCATTTCCCTCTGTGTTCGTGAACCCTGCGCAAGTGCCAGGGTATTTACAGCCAGATCATACAACCCATCTCAAAGGGGTGACTCAGCAAGTCATGGTGTGGATACATTCGGATCTGATAATGCTGCAGACCCGGTAGGGGAGGGGTCAGTTCCAGCTGGAACAGTTGATCGTCTCCGTCTTTTTCCAGCGCTTCAAACGGGATGTGGTTGCGGGCTACAAAATTCTGATGATCGTCTTCGGTACCCACGACACATTCCACGATCACATCCTTGGCTTGCAGGCCGTTGAGCCGCGCCCGAATGCGGATCAGCAGTGTGTTCCCGGCATCGATGATATTGTGCGGATCATCATCCCGTTGCAGATGGACACCGGGCCAGCTGGCATGTACCTTGGCTTTCCACTTGGCCAACAGACCGGCACCCTTGCCGCGTTCTTGTCCCAGGCGCTTACCCTGGCGACTGGCCGGGCCATAAAACTCCCGAACATAATCCCGCACCATGCGCTGTGAATTGAATTGCGGCAGGATGGATTTCATGGAGGCCTTGGACATGCGCACCC
>CBDUNQ010000251.1:0-4340 GCA_965368625.1 uncultured Gammaproteobacteria bacterium | reverse complement strand
GTGAAACCAACTACATCATGGCCACCTATGGACTGTACCTCAGCATCTTCAACATCTTCATCAGCCTGTTGAACCTGCTGGGTTTCATGTCCGGCGACGACTGAAATCACGCCGCTTAGCTCTACAGCACCCCGGCTCTTGCCGGGGTGTTTTATTGCCTGACTACCCAATAGTGGAATTCGGAAGGAAGACAGCATGGACTGGATGAAACTGCTGGCGGTGGTTGCCGGTGGCCTCATGCTTTTCGCCATGTGGCCCGCCTACAAGCACTGGTCTAAACATGGCCCCAAGGCACAGCCGGGGGACTGGCAGTCGTTGCTGTTACCACTGCTGGCACTGATCGGCTTTGTTGTATTCCTGATCATGATGGTGCGCTAGACAGGGGACTATTTCCCCACGATTCCAACTGGTTATGCCCGATGATCTTCCGCGCCACCTGCCGCTGGGGTAGTATTTGGCCATTGGCATTTCGCAATACCCACCCTCATCACCCGAGATGAATGATGGAGATCCCGACATGGTGCAACCCACACAGTATGAAGAACACCCCTTTGCGCAATATGTACGCATTCTGGGTAAAGGCAAAAACGGTACCCGGGCATTTACCGAGGAAGAAGCCTTTGACTCCATGAGCATGATCCTCGCCGGTCAGGTGGAACCGGTACAGCTCGGAGCCTATATGATGCTCATGCGGGTAAAAGAAGAGACCCGCGAAGAACTGGTGGGCTTTATTCGCGCGGCGCGTAATTCCATCCAGATTCCCGCCAATGCCCCCAAGGTGGAATTGGACTGGTCCTCCTATGCCGGCAAGAAACGCGTTTTGCCCTGGTACCTGCTCACCACCCTGCTCCTGGCGCAAAACGGTATTACCACCTTCATGCATGGTGCCAGTGGCCATACCGCCGGACGCATCTATACCAAGGATGTTCTCAAGGCCCTGGGCATTGCTCCCTGCACTTCCATTGAGGAAGCCTGCGACCGCATGTCCACGGAACATTTCGCCTACCTGGATATTCAGTACCTGTGCCCGGTCATGTACGAGATTATCGAATTACGGCCCCTCATGGGCCTGCGCTCACCCCTGCATACCGTGGCGCGCAGTATCAACCCCTTTAATGCCCCCTATGTTATGCAGGGTATCTTTCACCCGGGTTACCGACCGGTCCATCAGGAAGCGGCCCTGTTGCTGGGTGAAGCGAATGTGGCGGTTATCAAAGGCGAAGGCGGTGAAATTGAACGCAACCCCGACATCGCCTGCCTGGTGCAACGGGTCCGCCATGGCCAGTTGGAAGAAGAAGAATGGCCGCCCATGTTCCCACGGCGCCATGTGCGTGAAGATCACCTGGATGTGAATCGTCTGACCCAGGTGTGGAGCGGCGAGGCACAGGATGAATATGGCGAAGCGGCCGTCATTGGCACGGCTGCCATCACCCTGCACCTGATGGGCCGTGCCGCCACACCCAAGGCAGCCACGGAACTGGCCACCCAACTGTGGAATGCCCGCAACCGTGACAAACTGGGAGCGGCCGCCTGAGTAACCGGGAAAGAGAAAAAAACCCTGCACCCAGGGCCGGGCACCGAGAGCCCGGCCTGTTTTTCATTACTGCCTACACGAACTGTCCTGCACACCACCCCGATGACCAGGCCCACTGAAAGTTATATCCCCCCAGCCAACCGGTCACGTCCACACATTCACCGATAAAATACAGTCCGGGTACGGTTCGAGACTCCAGGGTCTTGGAGGAAAGGGCACGGGTATCCACCCCTCCCGCCATCACTTCCGCTATGCGATATCCTTCCGTACCACTGGGATACAGCGTCCATTGTTGTATGGTTTGAGCCATCTCCGCCAAGCGCACATCGCTATACTGTGCCAGGCTATCTTCCAACCCATGAACTTCACACCAGCGCTGGGCAAAACGCTTGGGCCAGTGCTCAGCCAAGAGATTTTTAATCGTGGTTCGTGGCTGTTCCACACGCATCTCTTGCAGCCAGGTCAATACATCCCGCCCGGGTAACAGATCCACCTGCAGGGCATCCCCCGGATGCCAGTAGCTGGAGATCTGCAGAATGGCAGGACCACTCAAGCCACGATGGGTGAATAACAGGTTTTCAAGGAACTCTACCCCGTTACACTGTATCCGTACCGCCAGAGAAATGCCCGATAGATCATGAAACCGTGCCAGGGTTCTGGTATTCAGGGTAAAGGGTACCAAAGCCGGGCGCGGTTCCTGCACCGGAATTGAAAATTTCCGGGCAAGATCCAGGGCAAAACCACTGGCGCCCATTTTCGGTATGGACAGCCCGCCGCTGGCCAGTACCAGGGAGTCACAGCTCACTTCTCCATGGCTGGTTACACAATGGAAGCCTGATCCTTGCGGCTGTACCTCATGCACACTGGTTTCCAGTCGCAGTTCCACCTCATTGGCTGCACATTCCGCCAACAACATGGCAACGATCGCCTTGGCACTGGTATCACAAAACAATTGCCCCAGGGTCTTTTCGTGGTAGGCAATGCCATGTTTTTCCACCAGGGCAATAAAGTCATACTGGGTATAGCGCTGCAGGGCGGAAATGCAGAAATGCGGGTTGGCGGAAATATAGGCCTGGGGTTCCACATAATAATTGGTGAAGTTGCAGCGCCCTCCTCCGGATATGAGGATTTTCTTTCCTGCCTTACGGGCATGGTCCAGCAATAACACCCTGCGACCACGCTTGCCCGCTTCGATGGCACACATCAGACCAGCGGCACCGGCACCCACAATGACCACATCGTAGTGAGTCATGCCTCGCTTTCCTGCTGCGCCTGCTCCAATGCTTCGCTGGCCAGCAACCACTCTTCTTCCACGGTTTGTAAACTACGTTCCAGTTCCGCCTGCTCAGCCAACAGTGTTTTGAGCTGATCCTTTTGCCCGGCTTCGTAGAGCGAGGCGTCGGCCAGCCTGGACTCCAGGACCTGTTTTTGCTGATTCAACTCATCAAGTCTTGCTTCCCATTGCTGCACCTGCTTACGCAACGGCTGCAGGCGTTTGCGTCTGATTGCCTCATCCCGCCGTTTATCTTTGCGGGCCACGGCACTGTGACTCACAGGTGCCAAGCCCTCTTCCTGGCCGTTATCATAGGCACGTTCCTGGTCCGCCAGGTACTGTCGATAGTCATCCAGATCACCGGCAAAGGCTTCCACACGCCCCTGATGCACAATCAGGAATTCATCGGAAACAGTACGCAGCAGGTGCCGGTCATGGGATACGATGACCATGGCGCCGTGAAATGATTGCAGCGCCAGTGAAAGGGCCAGACGCATTTCCAGATCCAGATGATTGGTGGGTTCATCCAACAACAATACATTGGGTCGTTGGTAGACCAGCATGGCCAATACCAACCGTGCCTTTTCTCCACCGGAAAATGGGGCCACCGCTTCATCCACGCGGGTACCGGAAAAACCGAAACCGCCGAGAAAGTCCCGCAGCTCCTGTTCCCGCGCCCGGGTAGCCAATCGCTGTAGATGCTGCAGCGGACTGTCCGTTTCCCGCAATTGTTCCAACTGATGCTGGGCAAAGTATCCCAGACGCAGGTATTGCGCGCACGCGCGCACACCCCCCATAGGTTGTAATTCGCCGGCCAGTAGTTTGATCAAGGTGGACTTTCCAGCGCCATTGGGACCCAGCAGTCCGATTCTGGCGCCTGGATTAAGACTGAAATCCAGGTCCTGCAGCAATACTTGCTCTCCATACCCCACACTGGCCTTTTCCAGTTGCAGCAATGGCCTTGGCAAGCGTTCCGGCTCCAGGAATGAAAAATGGAAGGGGGAATCCACATGGGCCGGCGCAATGATTTCCATCCGTTCCAGCGCCTTCAGGCGGCTCTGTGCCTGGCGTGCCTTTGTGGCCTGAGCGCGGAAGCGATCTACATAGGATTGGATGTGGCTCCGCTCCCGTTGTTGTTTTTCATAGGCCGCTTGCTGCTGTGCCAGTTTTTCAGCGCGCCGCACCTCAAATTCACTGTAGGTTCCGCTATAGAGTTCCATGCCCTCCTGTTCGATATGAGCGATGGAAGTTACCACCCGATCCAGGAATTCACGATCATGGGATATGAGTAACAAAGTGCCCGGATAGCGTAGCAGCCAGTTTTCCAGCCAGACAACCGCATCCAGATCCAGGTGATTGGTAGGTTCATCCAGCAACAGAAGATCGGAGCGACACATAAGGGCCTGAGCAAGATTCAGACGCATACGCCAGCCTCCGGAAAACCGGGTTACCGGGTCAGTATACTGAGTCGCTTGAAATCCCAGGCCATGCAGCAGGCGTGCTGCGCGTGATTCTGCCGTATACCCATCGATG
>CBDUNQ010000250.1:0-4358 GCA_965368625.1 uncultured Gammaproteobacteria bacterium | reverse complement strand
GTAAGCGTGCGCGGGGGATGCGCTGGAGCGCTTTTCGGCGCTACTCATGGCCTCAGGTGTCACTGATACAGGCCTCATCCTGCCAGTGTTGCCACTTGTGGATATTGGGTAATCGGAAGTACTTCATTTCCAGTTCCTGCGCTGGTCGACATGAATTTTTTTCTCATACGGTTCCGTTAGGGGAGGCATGGCAGTATTATGGTTGGGAAATATATCCCAAAAAAGGAATTGTGTCACATATTTTATATGGGAATTGGACGATACTCGTTTTAGCGGTTCGAAGACCTGTACGCTGCCGAAAAGATATTGCCAAAAATGAATTTAAATATATGAATAACAATGAGATATGGATGATTTCCTTGTATGCAGTCCCAGCCATCCTGTTGATGGGGCTGATGGCGCGGCGCAGGGGAGGCTTGCATCGTGCCAGTGCCCGTGCCCAATCAGCCCTTGCGCAAGCAGGGTATTCGGAGCCAGCCTCTTTGCATCCTCTGATCCAGTCAGATAAGTGTGTAGGTTGTGGCTCCTGTGTGGCTGCCTGCCCCGAGGGGCAGGTGCTGGGGGTCATCAGTGGCAAGGCGGCTTTGGTGAATCCCAGTCATTGTATCGGGCATGGAGCGTGCAAAACCGCCTGTCCGATGGATGCCATTCGATTGGTCTTTGGTAGTGCCACCCGCGGAGTGGATATTCCGCATGTAAAACCCAATTTTGAAACCAATGTACCCGGCCTGTTCATTGCCGGTGAATTGGGGGGAATGGGGTTGATTCGCAATGCCATGGAGCAGGGGCGGCAAGCCATGGAGGCCATGTATCAGCAGTTGGGAAAATCCACAGCGGATGAATTGGATGTGGTGATTATCGGCGCCGGTCCGGCGGGTATTTCGGCTACCCTGACGGCCATGGAGAAGGGCTTACGCTATAAAACACTGGAGCAGGATTCCCTGGGTGGCACCGTGGCTCATTTTCCCCGTGGCAAACTGGTCATGACCGTACCCGTACAGTTGCCATTGGTGGGTAAGGTGAAGTTCACGGAAACCACCAAGGAAGCCTTATTGGCATTCTGGCAGCGCATCATCGCTGAGCATCAGGTGGAAATCGCATTTCAACAGGCTGTGCAGGATGTTGTAGCCGATACACAGGGTTTTATCGTCAAGACCACGCGTGGTGATTACCGCTGCCGTGCCGTGCTGTTGGCCATTGGTCGAAGAGGAACTCCCCGTACCCTGGATGTACCCGGCGAAGACCGCAACAAAGTTGTATACCGCTTGCAGGATGCGGCGCAATATCAAAACCAGCATGTTCTGGTGGTGGGCGGCGGGGACAGTGCCCTGGAAGCGGCTACCAGCATTGCTGAGCAAACGGGTACCCAGGTGGTGCTTTCTTATCGTTCCCAGGCCTTTACCCGCGCCAAGCCGAAAAACCGTGAACGACTGGCGGCTGCCGAGGCGGCGGGTAATTTGCAGGTGGTATTCAACTCCAATGTAAAGGAAATCCTCGCCGATCAAGTCATTATCGAACAGCAGGGTGAATTGCATCGCTTTCGCAATGATGCAGTCATTATCTCTGCAGGCGGCCTGTTACCTACGCCTTTCCTGAAAAAAATCGGGATTGAAGTGGAAACCAAATATGGTACGGAATAATCGCGATCGTGCAGTCTTGCCAGCACTGGTGTTTTGTCTATTGGGGTTCCTGGGCTGTATTTCTCCCAGCCTGGCCAGTGAGGTTGCTAGTGGGGAAAAAGAAGCTGCCGAACGGGCCATACGGGTACGCGACTATTCACGTGCATTCGCCTTATATCAGGATTTGGCGACAAAGGGGGATCGCGACGCACAGTATCAATTGGGTGCGCTATACCGATCTGGCAGAGGGGTGGATAAGGATTATGGTAAGGCGGCCCGCTGGTTACGCAAAGCCGCAGAACAGGGGCATGTGAAGGCCCAGTACAATCTGGGAGTCTTGTATGAACAGGGCTGGGGTGTGAAAGCGGATAGGGAGCAGGCACAGCATTGGATGCGCCGCGCTGCAAAACAGGGGCACCTAAAGGCGGAAGAAAAATTAACCGGGTGGCACTTTGGCCCGGTGGCTGTATCGAATTCCACCGAACAGGCCCGGCATGCAGGAGAAGCCCTGCTGCGGGCTGCCCGCAAGGATGATGTGCCGGTGATGCGGCAGTGGATAGCGCAGGGCGCGGACATACATTACCGGGATTCGCACGGCCGCAATGCCTTGTGGGAAGCAGCCGCTGCGGGTGCTGAATCCGCATTGCAGTTGCTATTGGAACAGCAGGCCGAGTTTCAGACTGCGGACCGGTATCAGGAAACCCCATTGCTAATTGCCACGCGGAATCAGCATCTGGGAGTAGTGGCCAGCTTATTGCGTGCCGGTGCTGATCCACAGACACGGGACCGAGTGCGGAATCAGGCATTACACATTGCCATTCGAAAACGCAATGAAGCTTTGGTGCGATTGCTTTTGGCGCACCGGGCGGCAGTCAATGAAGCTGATGGTGCCGGGATGCTGCCCTTGGATCTTGCGCAACAACTCAACGCGCCCGTATTGCAGGCGTACTTACAGCAGGCAGGGGCTCATTCGGGGCAGACGCAACCCAGTACCAGGGTGACTATGGAACAAACGGATGCCACCTATGCAGGGTGGCCATCCCTGGTATCCGCTGCCTGGCGTGGGCAAAAGGATCAAGTACGGGCTTTGCTTGCCGCCGGTGCGGATGTGCATGCCCGTGATCCGGAAGGGTTGACGGCACTGGCACGTGCTGCCTGGCGTGGTCACACCTTGATTGCCTGGCATCTGCTTCAAGCGGGTGCGGATCTTATGCAGGCGGATCGTAGGGGAAGAACGCCATTATGGTTGGCTGCGGAAGCAGGACATTCCAGCATGGTAAGTCTATTGCTGAAATCGGGAGCATTTCCGGACCAACAGAATGACGAAGGCACTTCGGCGCTGTTGGTTGCCCTGCAAAATCAGCATGAGGCAATCACCCGTACCCTGTTGGAGGCGGGAGCCAGAATAGAGACCGGGGAAGAGTCCGCTACACTGTTGCATTTGGCTTGTCGGCAAGGGGCCGTGGAGTTGGTGCATCGCCTGTTACAGCAGGGTGCCGATCCCGATGCGCAAGATGACACCGGGCGTAGCGCCTTTTGGTTTGCCATAGAAGCAGCACAGCCGGAGCTGGTGCAATACCTGCTCGAGCATGGGGCAAATGCCGATGTCAGTAACCACCTTGGACAAACAACGCTGATGTTGTCCATACGCCAGGGTGCAATGGCCCTGTTTCAGTTGTTGCTATCCCAGGGTGTGAAGCTGGATCAACAAAGCCACTCGGGCAGTAGTGCCTTGATGCTGGCCGCAGATGCAGGACAGGTGGATATGGTGCAGCAACTCATTGCAGCGGGAGCCACAGTGGACTTGCGCGATCAGGCAGGCGAAACGGCCTTAGTGCATGCGGCCCGCCGTGGCCATGCCGACGTGGTTCGCAGCCTACTTGAGGCGCACGCGGACCCGCGGCGGCGAAATCAGCAGGGAAATACCGCATCTCAACTGGCAAAAATGGCGGGGTACACTACCCTCAGTGAACGGCTTGCCGATGCGGCAGCCCACAAGACCTGGTTGTGGTAACCCTTGTTTTCGGACAGTTCGCTATGTCCAACATGAATGATTTCCACCAAGCGGTACGCTATGACATGGCTCTTCGAGCGGCATCTGCGTTAGATTTTAGGGCTTGTGGGTAGGCACTTTCCGCACCAAATCGATGGTAAAAATTTACATATTGCTACCTGCTGGACGGGTGGGCAGTGTATGATCTGGCCGAAAATTGATGAAGCAATGGATAAGGCGGAATGGCCAAGAACAGTAACACGCAGAAGCGTACAAAAAAAATGGAACCGGTAAAGGATTTCAGTGCCCATGCCCTGCATTGGCGCCGAACCAAGATCATTGCCACCCTGGGACCTGCCAGCCAGAGTGCCGCCATGATCGAGCGGTTATTGCGTGCCGGGGTCAATGTCGTGCGCCTGAATATGTCTCATGGAGATCATGACAGTCACCGCCTGGTGGTTGAGCGGGTGCGGGCCGTAGCTCAACAGCTGGATTTGCACGTAGCTATATTGATGGACTTGCGTGGGCCGAAATTACGTGTCGGCCGATTTGAAAACGGGACCATTAACCTGGAATCCGGAACCCGGGTCACGGTTACCACACGGGTGGTGGAGGGCAGGGAAGGATTGATCCATTCCCAGTATCGTCAATTGCACAAGGATGTTGCCAAAGGTGAGCGCATCTTTTTGGACGATGGCAAGCTGGAATTGCGGGTGGATAGTGTCAAGGAGCGGGATATCCGCTGC
>CBDUNQ010000249.1:0-4366 GCA_965368625.1 uncultured Gammaproteobacteria bacterium | reverse complement strand
TGCGACGCCGGTAATAAAGGGGAGGAGACCATCACATCGGCGAAGGCCGGGATCTATCTGACGTGACAGTGAACTTCAAATGCCTACGCCTTATTCAACATCCCCTTGATGGCTGCCGGCAAGTCGGCCGGCAGAATCATGGTTTTACTGTTTTGCGAGGTTGCCAGCTCCTGCAGTGCCGTCACATATTTGTCGCCCAGCAGGTACACCACGGGCATTTCGTTTTCCCCTATGGCTTCACTGACCATTTTCAGGGCGGTCTTGCTGGCATCGGCCAATACCACCTTGGCTTCCGCATCCCGGCGCGAAGCTTCCAAACGCCCCTCGGCCTCCAGGATCTGCGCCTCCTTTTCACCGCCGGCACGGGTTACCGTCGCGCGTCGAGCACGCTCTGCTGCCGCCTGCTCTTCCATGGCATGCTGCATGGTACCGGAAGGATTGATATCCTGAATTTCCACCGTCTTCAGGGTGATCCCCCAATCGGCAATATCATCGGAAATCATGCTTTTCAGCTTGGACTTGATCAGGTCACGGGAGGAAAGGGCATCATCCAGATCCATTTCACCGACGATGGAACGCAGCGTGGTTTGCACCAGGGTCTGTATGGCAATGGTGTAATCCTCCACCCCATACACGGCTTTTTCCGGTGAAACAATATTGATATAGGCTACGGCATTGGCAACGATCACGGCATTGTCGCGGGTAATGACTTCCTGGGAAGGAATATCCAGCACGATATCCTTGGTGGTTACCTTGTAAGATACGATATCGATATAGGGAATGATGATATTCAAGCCGGGATTCAGTGTGGAGTGATATTTACCCAGGCGTTGCACCACCCATTTATACCCCTGGGGCACCAAACGCACTCCCTGAGCAATGGTGATGATCACCATAACCAAAATTGCAAGGGCGATAAAAAGTCCTTCGTTCATAATCTATGCTTCCTCTGATTTTTCAATTCTTGACGACCACCAGGCTGTTGCCTGACACATCGATGACCCGCACCCGATCCCCCACCACCAGTTCATCTTCGGATAGGAACAGCCATTCGTCATTACCGAGTACGGGCGCGGGAAAACGCAGGGTGCCACGCCGCTCTTCACTGGGTACCGCAAGTACCTGACCCACCTCCCCCAGTATGGCTTCGCGGGATAAACCTGCCTTGGTTTTATCGATGGACAAAGGCTTGAGGAATTTGAACCAGAGAAAGGTCAACACACTGGAAAACAGGGTCCAGAGTACGACCTGCAGGGTAAGGGATAATCCAGGTAACAGGAACAACAGAATGCCAACGATGACCCCGCCGAGACCAAACCAGAGTGCTGTGAAACTGGGTAATACGATTTCCAGCAACATCAGGCCAATGCCGAATACGATCCAATGCCAATAGGCCGGCTCAAAAACCATTCACTTCTCCTTCTGTTGCCCTTATCAATTCAGGTCCGCAGCAAAACGGGTCAATAATTCCAGCGGCACCAGTTCCAAGGCGCGCCGATGGGTGCGGGTCACAAATACCCGTGGCGCCCGTTGGTCATTGTAGGCCTCCAGCCAGCGTGCGGCACAGAGACACCAGCGGTCGCCGGGGCGCAAACCACTGAACCCGTATTGGGGCATGGGTGTGGAAAGATCATTGCCACGAAAACGGGAATATTCGAGAAATTCCCGTGAAGCCTCGATACAGACCGTGTGTGAGCCGAGATCTTCCTGACAGGTATTGCAATACCCATCACGGAAGTACCCCGTCACCGGATGCTCACCACAGGCAAGCAGGGGCTCACCCAACACATTGATCGCTTCATCCATCTCCATGGCTTACCCCTTGCTGCCTGCCGAAACATTGATTTGCAGAAACAACTACCATCACAGCCTGCATCATACCAACCATCAGAGTGTGATCACCTGATCCGGCATATTCCCGGCAAGCGCGCCATAGAGGTCGGGAAAGCAACCAATCACGGCACCGGCCACCAGCTTGTCATCGATTTCCCGCTCATAACAACATTTATCACACCCCATGAGCAGCATGTTCTGTTCTTTGGCCACCCGGGCGAGCCGTTCACCGATGGGGTTGCCCTTCACCAGAACATAGTTATTGTCTTCGAAGAAAAACATACCCACCACTTCGACTCCATGGGCCTTGTCTTCCAGTTGCGGCAATATCATTTGACTCAGCTTATAGGACACGGAATGACCCTGGGTGGAAAAAATATAGGCGACCTTCATCTCAATTCCTCGTATTGATTTTTTTACTGCTTGCCCTGCGGGCGGAAGACATGGCGGCTTCAAGACCGCGCATGCCACTCTACTCCATTAACGGCAGCGCTACCGGCTCACCTTCCAGCGACCAACCCCGGGAAGCAGCCAACTGATGCAGCGCCACCACCCGCCCCGCATGCACCGGATGGGTCTGTAGAAATTCGGGCACCCAGGAGCTATCCTCTTCTTCCAGCATGGATTGGAAAAAGGAATCGCTGTGGGCCACGTGGCCATACAGGTCATGAACCATTTCCAGGGCGAGCCCATCGGCCTGGGATTCCTGGCTGCGGGAAAACTTCAGCATGGTCAGCAAGCCCGCCTGGGAAAACACATCCAGACTGCTGTTTCCGGTAAGCCCACCGAGCACGGCCAGGGCCAGACTCACGCTGGCGCTACGCCCCAGAGAAGCAATGGGGTGACGTTCGCGAATATGTGCGATTTCATGGGCCAGCACCATGGCCAGGGCATTTTCGCTGGGCAGGTACTCCAGTAATCCGGCAAACACTACAATATTGCCCCCAAGCGTGGCATAGGCATTGATCACATCAGAGTCCTGATAGTGAATACGCACCTGCATTCCCTCGGGCAGGGGGTGTGCCTGCAGCAGGCGTGCAGCCAATTCATTCAGGTATCGGGTGCGCGCTCTGGCCGTATCCGTTTGCCCGGCAGGTGGATGAAAATCCGCTGCCCACTCCAGTTCCTTGGTAAAAGGGATCTGCTTGGCCAGGTATTCGGCACTGAGGCTGAGGGTGACCAGCAGGGCCAGCACCAGGGCCAGCACACTCCCCACCAGCCAGAAAAAATCCTTGAGGGGATGTTCCTTACTGGTGTTGATGCCTTCCGGAATTTTCGGGTTACTGTAGTCCAGGGGATGACTCCTGCGCGCGGGAACGGATGGCGGTTCCATATGCCAGCACTTCCACGGAACCAATGGCATTTTTTCTGCCTTTATAGATAGAAGAGGTTTCCAGTTTTAGATTGAATACCCTATCGGCACCCATATCCGCCGCCTCTTCCTTCATGCGCAAAATGGCTTCCCGCCGCGCCCGGTCCACCAGGGTTTCATAGGCCTTGACCCGCCCCCCCACCAGGTTGCGCAGGGCAGACAGAAAACGCTTGAAGTAATCCACCGAAATCACCACATTACCGCAAACCAGTTGCGTCTCCATCCCCGGGGATTGGGGAGGATATTTACTTGCCACCACAACCAGGGCACGAGTGGCTTCTTCGCGCTGCAAAATGGACCGGTAATGGCGCAATTCCGCCATGCGCCCGAAGCCATAGCCCAGGGCAAGCAACACCACAAAGATCAGCAGTTCCATTATTCTTCCAGCACCACGGCTGTGCCATAGGCAAACAATTCCGCCGCCCCCTGAGTGATGGAAGAGGTGGAAAAGCGCACATTGAGTACGGCATTGGCGCCAATGGCCTGCGCCTGCTCCTGCATACGGGATACCGCTTCCGCACGGGATTCGGCCAATAGTTCCGTGTAACCGCGTAACTCACCGCCGAAGATATTCTTCAAGCCCGCCATTAAATCCCGCCCCACGTGCTTGGCACGCACCGTACTGCCCTGCACCAGCCCCAGGTGTTTCACTACCCGTTTCCCGGGAATGATTTCCAGATTGCTTAACAACATATTGGTTTCCTGAATAATTTTAACCTGATTCTCCCATGGCCCCTGCTACTGCAAGCACAACAGAAAGCGCCCATGAGTTCCAATTCTACCCCGGCAGGCGGATCAGGGCGATGGCTGAAGCACCTCTTCGCCCCCAGGCTACCCTGACGACAGGGCCACCCGGGCCCAAAAAGCAACCGAAGCCCCGGACCGCGCTCTGTACTGCGAACCGAATCCGGGTAACGGCTGACAAGGGACACAGGACTTCATACAATGGAGCCTTATTCAAAGACCGGGCTGAAACCACTCTCATGATTGAACGCGCTATTGAAAATTCCCTGTACGCCATGCGTTGGCTGCTGGCCCCCATTTACCTCGGACTGAGCCTTGGCCTGTTTTTACTGGGACTGAAATTTTTCCAGGAAATTTTCCACATGATGCCGATCATTTTCGAGGTCAAAGAAAAGGAACTGGTACTGACCATCCTCG
>CBDUNQ010000248.1:0-4371 GCA_965368625.1 uncultured Gammaproteobacteria bacterium | reverse complement strand
GTCGCCAACACCACCTTACGCATACCCGCAGGCGCAGCCTGCAGTGCGCGATCCTGTGCGGCGGCATCCAGGTTGCCATGAAGAGGTAACCATTGCACTTGTGCATCGTTGACCACTGTTGCCAAACGCTCCATTACCCTCTGTATCTCTCCCGCTCCGGGAAGAAACACCAGAATATCGCCACTGGCTTCATCCAGGGCACGTTGTACCGCCTGTACCACAGCGGCAATGGGCGTGCGATCTGCCCGCTCATTATCGGGCAGGTAGTGTATTTCCACTCCATGGCTGCGACCGGGACAGGTCAGAATGGGGGCATCGCCCAGGTACTCTGCCACGGCCACGCCATCCAGAGTGGCGGACATAACCAGCAGGCGCAGTTGGTCCCGTAAGGCTTGTTGGCTTTCCAGGCAGAATGCCAAGCCCATATCCCCCTGCAGGCTACGCTCGTGGAATTCATCAAAGAGAACGGCCGCCACCCCTTCCAGGGAAGGGTCCTGTTGTAACATGCGGGTCAATACCCCTTCCGTCACCACCTCAATACGGGTACCGGGTCCAACCCGGCTATCCTGCCGGGTACGGTAACCAATGGTCTGTCCCACGCTTTCGTTGCGTTCCTGGGCCATGCGCCGGGCGGCGGCCCGGGCCGCCAGACGCCGCGGTTCCAACACCAGAATGCGTTGTCCGGCGCACCAGGGGGCGTCCAACAGTGAGGGGGGTACACGAGTGGTCTTTCCTGCCCCGGGTTCCGCCTCCAGCACGACCCGGTTGTGGGTAGCCAACAACTGTTGCAGCGCTGGCAACCAGTCATCTATCGGTAGCGGGTTTGATTTCATCTGTGTACAGACCGATAGCGCCAGGCTGCGGCCAGGCGGATCTATTGCCGTTACTGGGATCGAGTACCGGATGGGGTTTGTGGTGCAAAGGCATATCCGGCGGCACGCTCGGCTTCACTGGCGTTGCGGATATCCAGCACTTCCAGCACAAAACGCAACTGGCGACCGGCCAGCGGGTGATTGCCATCTACGGTAATCCGGTTGCCTTCCCGCTTGACCACGCGAAAGGAGACTACCCGGCCATCGGGGCCTTCGCCATCGACACGCGCTCCGATCTGTTGCGCCTCGGCTGGAAAGGCACTGGCATCCTCGCTGATCAACAGTGCCGGATTATAGAGACCATAGCCTTCTTCGGGCGACAGCTCCACTTCCGTCTTGCCATGAATCTCCATACCTTCCAGTGCTGCCTCAATTTTCGGAAAGGCACCGCCATACCCGCCGTGGAGATAGTACAGGTCATCACGGTATTCCAGGGCATGCTCCCCGTCACGGTCAAAGACGGCATATTTCAGGCGCACCACCTTGTCTTTGCCGATGCGGCCGTAGTTGGGTTTACTGATGAAATGAAGTTTTTGTTCGCTCACAGGCCCATGATACCGTGACTGGGACCCTGGACTCTAGCGCGACACAGCGCGAATCATCCTTTCTGCCTCATTTCCCGCAAATTCCAGGGGTTGAACCCGGCGCCGCCACTGTCATTATCCTGAAGTAACTTGATCCGAATCCCATATAGGACCCGTTGTGCACACCCTGGAATCCTTACCGTTTACCAACAGCTTCAGCCAATTACCGGAGTACCTGCATGGCCGTATACAGGTGACCCCGATGGAGAATGTTCATCTGGCAAGCTTCAATCCCGCGGCCGCACAGCTCATCGAGCTGGATCCGGCACAGGCACAACGCAAGGACTTTGCCGACTTTTTCAACGGCACCCGCACCTGGCCGGGCACCGACCCCATCGCCATGCTCTACGCCGGCCACCAATTCGGCCAGTATGTGGAACAACTGGGGGATGGGCGCGCGATTCTTCTCGGTGAAGTGACCAATGGCCGCGGTGAGCGCTGGGAATTACAACTCAAGGGGGCAGGAAAAACCCCTTATTCACGCCGTGGCGATGGACGCGCCGTGTTGCGCTCCACACTCCGTGAATATCTTTGCTCGGAAGCCATGCACCATCTGGGCATACCCAGCACCCGCTCACTCTGCATGCTGGGCAGCTCGGAAGAGGTCTACCGGGAACAGATTGAAACCGGTGCATTACTGCTGCGCATGGCGCCCAGCCACGTACGCTTCGGCTCCTTCGAGGTATTGTACTATCGAGGACAGTTTGATTACCTGCGGCAACTCGCTGATTACATCATTCACCACCATTACCCCCATTTGGCAAATGAACCGGAACCCGTTCTTGCACTGTACCAGGAAGTCGCCAAACGCACGGCCAGGCTTATTGCTCAATGGCAACTGGTGGGTTTCGCCCATGGCGTGATGAACACGGACAATATGTCTATTCTCGGACTGACTCTGGATTACGGCCCCTTTGGTTTTCTTGATGATTACGATCCCGGCTTCATCTGCAACCATTCCGATTTTCATGGCCGTTATGCCTTTGACCGCCAACCCGACATCGGACTGTGGAATCTGAGCTGCCTGGCACAGGCACTGTTACCGCTGCTTCATGAAGAACCCGAGCAAGCGGTTACCCTGGCAAAAGCGGGATTTGATCTCTACCAGGACACCTATGAGCAACAGTACCGGGATGGGTTGCGACAAAAACTCGGACTGCGTGAAAACACACCGCGCAACCATGCGCTGGCGGAACACTGGTTGCGTTTACTGCATGAAAACCACTGCGACTACACCAACAGCTTCCGTTCTTTGGCCAAGCTGTCCAGCCACGCCTCCAATGAACAGCCACCATTACGCGATCAATTCATCGCGCGTGAAGCCTTTGATCACTGGTTAGGTGAATATCGCCAGGTACTGCGGCAGGAAGGCAGCGAGGATAGCGCACGGCAACAGGCGATGAATGCCGTCAATCCCGCCTATGTATTACGAAACTACCTTGCGGAGCAAGCCATACGCAAGGCCAGTCAGGGCGATTTCAGTGAAACCGAACGTTTACTCGACATAGTACAAAAGCCTTATGAAGAACAGGCCGGCAACGAAGCCTATGCGTCTCCACCTCCGGACTGGGGACGTTCACTGGAGGTCAGTTGCTCTTCCTAGAACCTGTTAATGATAAACGGCAAGCCGTGTTATAAACCTGAAACACACGAAGGAGAACAACCCATGGAACTACAGACGGATGGTGAAGGTTTTTTACTGAATCGAGATGACTGGAGTGAAGAAGTGGCACGCCAGCTTGCACAGCAGGATGGCTTCGAGATCGATCAGCAGATCATGGATTATATTCTGCAGGCCCGGCAAATGTATGAAACCGATGGCGTGGTTCCACCTATCCGTAAATTCGCCAAAGCCACCAAGGTAAGCACCAAGGAACTGTATGACATCTTCAAGAAAGGGCCCATGAAGCTGATTTGTAAATGGGGCGGCTTACCCAAACCCACCGGATGCGTATAGCGCCATTGGTGGACGCCAAAATTCGCCTGCTGCAGCGACGCCTGCGATGACTGGCTTTCCGATGGTTGTGGCAAATCCTGCCCTTCCTGGAACATGCAACCTTCATCAACCCGCGCGGCATTCAGCCTGAATCACTGGCTGCGCCGCCTCCAGCCCTGCCGAATAAAACATCGATCCCGGTAACGCCCACTCCCGCCCGGTTACGCGGCGCAGGGGCATTCCGGGATTGTGATGTACTTCCCGTTTTTCACATAAATGTCACGCTAGGCTATCCAAAAGCAGGGAAAGACCGCCTGTAGCCCTGGAGGGTGCGGCGTAGACGCCGATAAAAAGAGTGCACATTCGGGATACCACTATGTCAGTACTGCAGAAAAAAATCACACACCCCGCCACCGAAAGCAATTCAGTACCGGTTGCCAACGGCCGCGTGCGTGAACTGCAGGAAAAAATCCGGGAATTGCGCCGTGGGGTGGCCCAGGCACAGGATAAGCTGGCCCAGGCCAGCGAACAGGATCGTCCACTGCGGCAGAAGGAATTACAACACGCGGAGCGACGGGTGCGTCATGCACACCGGAAAATGATGGAATTACGGGCCCGGGCAGTCACTACCCCTCCCTACGAGCCGCCCCCACTGGATACTCAACACCCGGCACTCGAATTGTCACCCGAAGCCCTGATTCAACTGATCAAACGGGCATCGGAAGATCGCCTGGAAGACTCCCAGCCATCAGCGGATCAGGCTGTCAGTCAAGCTGGCGCAGAATGGCATAAGGATAACCCAGCCGAGCGGGCCTTTGACCTGTTGGAGCAGGCTACGGAAAACCTGTTGAGCAATTACGATATTCCCGAAGCGGGAGCGCTTCGCAAGGAAGAAGGAGAAGCGGTCAGCGCTTCGGATATGGATTTCGGTGAGTTGATCATTGACCTGGAAGAATCACCCGGGAAAGATACCGCACCT
>CBDUNQ010000247.1:0-4373 GCA_965368625.1 uncultured Gammaproteobacteria bacterium | reverse complement strand
ATCAGGGATTCCCCATCGTGCTCCGCACGATCTGGTCACATTATGCGTACCTCACTCTGCGGGTCGAGGCACGCCGGAATGATGGTGGTTTTTTTCGAGCATGTTTTCCGGGGATGCGGTACTCCACATGCTAACTGCACAAATGCGGTATGCCGTTGCCGGCTACCGCTCTTCCAAGTCCTTTTCCCATACCAGTATGCGATTATTGGCGGGCATGGTGTGATCGCGCAGCAGTTGCATTCCTTGTTCCTGTGCCAGGGCGTCCAGGTCTTCAAAATTCCGAATGCCACTGAGGGGGTCCCGGTTTTTCAGCCATTGATCAAAACGGGCATTGCTTTCGCTGGTGTAGTGGCCTTGATAGTTAAAGGGACCATACAGGCAGAGGCGACCGCCAGACCGCAGGCGGGGTCCGCAACCGGCAAACAATTGTTCCACGGCAGGCCAGCTCATGATGTGTACGGCATTGGCACTGAAGACTCCGTCATACTGGGCATTCGGCCAGGGATCCTTCAGCACATTAAGGCAGAGTGGTGGCAATACATTGTCCAGGCCCGCATCTTCCCGCCAGGCTTGTATACCCGCATGGGCTTCCTGGCAATCGCTGGTGTGCCAGCGTAAATGGGGCAGATGATGGGCAAAGTACACGGCGTGTTGACCGGTACCGCTACCGATTTCAAGTATATCCCGGCAATGTGCAAATTCCTCACGCAGTATCGCCAGAATGGGGTCGCGATTCTGGTCGCAGGATTCAGCATAGGGCTTCATGGTGTCATTCTCCTGACCAATATGGATTTTATTTCCGCATCGGTCAGCACAATGGGATTGGTCTTCATGCTGCTGCCACGGCTGTTGGCCACGACCCGGTCCAGGTCATTCTGCCCGACACCCAGTGCCTGCAAGGAAGGCAGGTTCATTTCCCGGGTCCATTTTTCCAGACAGGCCACCAGGGCATCCTGGGCATCCTCCAGGTCGGCAAAGGGGCGCTGTAAAAACAATTCTCCCAATCGGGCATATTTTTCCAGGGCCGGGTGCTGTGGTTCCCGGTGGCGCAAGGCGTGAATATTCACTTCCGTGGCGGCTGCCACCAGGGTGCCGCACACCACACCATGGGGGATGGGGAAAAACGCCCCCAGAGGGGAAGCCAGGCCATGCACCGAGCCCAGCCCCACCTGGGCAAGGGTAATGCCCGACAGCAGGGCGCCATAGGCGAGACCATGCCGTGCCTCGCCATTGCCCGCCGGATCTTCGTAGGCCGGCAGCAGGCTGTCGCGCACGGCTTCCAGGCCACTCAGGGCGAGGGCATCGATGAGTGGGTTGGCCTTCAAAGAGACATAGGATTCCAGCAATTGGGTCAGGGCATCCATGCCATTGGCGGCAATGAGTGGAGGAGGGCAACTGGCCAACAGATCCGGATCCACCAGCGCCACTTGTGGTACCAGTAGCTCGTGGCGAAAAGATTTCTTGAAACCCTCCGGGCCCTGGTGACTGAGCACGGCATTCTTGGTGGCTTCACTGCCGGTACCTGCGGTGGTGGGCACCGCGATGAACGGTACCGCCGGGCCGGGGTAGGGCAGTTCCGGACCCACCCCTTCCAGGAAATCCATGACCGAGTTGGGTATTCGTAACAGACCGGCAATGGCTTTGGCACCATCGAGAACGCTGCCGCCGCCAATGCCGATCACCACATCTACGGGGGTATCCCGCCATTCATTCACTGCGGCATCAATCCGTTGTGGCGAGGGTTCCCCGTGGATTTCCAGGCAGTGCCATTTCACGCCCGCGGCCTTTAGACCCTGCTGCAGGGAAGCCCATTGTGGCGTGGTACGAAAGGAAGCTTTGCCCAGCACCAGCAAGGCATGTTGCCCATAGGCGCGCGCCAGGGTGGGTAATGTGGATAGCCGACCGGCGCCAAATTCAATTTTGGGTAATCGGGACAGGGAAAAATCGGTGATCTTCACGGGTGATACTCCGTCAGCGGGTGTGACTGTACTACCGGGTACATCCGGTTTTCTCTACTAAGCATGACAATTCAGGGGGCTGGGCAAAGGCAATGCATGGCTTCGCCCCGCCTTGGCGCCGCCATCCAGTCCTCCACGGTGCTGCGCCACTCCAGGTAGTGGGGTGTCTGCTTGTGTTGCGCGGCATCGGCTTCACTGGCAAAGGCTTCGTAGAGAATGAAGTGCGTTGCATCGGGTCCTGAAGGACATCGAAACGCAGATTACCGGGTTCTGCAATGGAACCGGCATGGTTGCGGCGCGTGGCGGCAATGAATTCCTCCACTCGTTCGGGCTTTACCTGGACATGTACCAGTGTGACGTGCATGGATTGCCTCTATACTTTTGTCCAAGCCCGGTGTCGGGCACGGGTCTACAGCCTACTGATTGAGCTGCCTTTTGCCAAGGCCGCACTCAAGTTCGGCGACGCCACACCGATGCATTTTCCATGGGTTGGAAAAAAACGGAAAGTCCACAGGAATGATCAGGTCCATGGCCGTGAACAGTGCGGACGAGGAAGAAAAAATCGAGGAAAACCAAGGACACGCGGCCGATGAAGTGAGCCCCGCAGGGCTGGGTGCCTGGGTGCAGCGCCTCAGTGAACGGGGCATGCCCATCTTTGCCAGAACCGCACAGGATATCGGCAAGGTGACCAGTCGCTCCGACAGCACGGCTTCGGAGCTTTCTCGTGTGGTGCTGCAGGATGCCTCCATGACGGCCCGTCTGCTGCGCATTGCCAACAGTCCCTTGTTCAATGTGACCGGGCGCACCATCAGTACCGTAAGCCGTGCCGTGGTATTGCTGGGCTTCGATGAAGTGCGCAGTATCTGCCTGTCCATCGCCGTGGTGGAATCCATGCTGCGCGGCCCACAGCGGCAGCGGGTACTGGATGAAATGGCGCGTTCCTTTCATGCAGCGGTACAGGCGCGCAGCTTCGCCGAGCAGCGTAAGGATAAGGCACCCGAGGAAGTGTTTATTGCCACCCTGTTATGTCAGCTGGGGGATATGGCCTTCTGGACCTTTTCCGGTGATATGGGTGATGTCCTGGATAAGGCCCTGGGCTCGAACCCGGCTAACCCGCAAAAGATTCAGAGCGAAGTGCTTGGCTTTACCCTCAAGGATCTGACCCTGGGTTTGTGCGAGGAGTGGAAGCTGGGTGAATTGATGCAACATGCCTTGCAGGGTAAGCAAGACAAGAACCCCCGCTGCAGTAACGTCATTCTCGGACATCAATTGGCGCGTGCCGCGGAAAAGGGTTGGGATAACCCGGAAATCAAACCCATGCTGGAACGTATCGCCGAAAGCCTGTATTTGCCGGTGAATGAGTTGCGCGAACTGGTGTATGCCAATGCCGAGGAAGCCATACAGACGGCGCAAAGCTATGGTGCCGGCAAGGCCGGCCAATTGATTCCCCTGCCGGGTGCGCGATCGGATAAACCGGCCAGTGAAGAGGTGGATGTTGAAGCGGAAGCCAGGGTGTATCTGGAACCGGATCCCGGTCTGCAATTACAGATCCTGCGGGAGCTTTCCATGCTCATGGAAAGTAAACCGGATCTGAACATGCTGCTGGAAATGGTGCTGGAAGGCATTTATCGTGGCATTGGTATGGATCGCACCCTGTTTGCCATGCGCACCCCGGATCAGCGCTTTGTGAAGGCACGTTATGCCCTGGGGCATGACAGCGATGCCTTGCGCCGCAAGTTTCATTTCGACATGAGCCCCCTCAAGGCCAATATTTTTTCCCAGGTGATGGAAAGTCGAATGCCCGTGTGGATTCAACCGCCGGTGGATCCGAAATTGAAAGGCCTCTTAACCAGCGCGGTACAGGCGGTTACCCAGGATGGGGCATTTTTTGCCATGCCCATTGAAATTCAGGGTAAGGTGATTGGCTTGTTTTACGCGGACCGCAATACCAGTGGCAGGGTGTTGGATGAAGACAGTTACACCAGCTTTCGTCACTTCGGACAACAGGCCAATATGGCACTGAGCTTTCTCAGTGTTCGCCGTTAATCTGAATAAATACGGAATATGTGAAAAAAATCACCTGTCATCGCGAATGCAGTGACGCAGCCTCGTAACGGTAACACTATGCGCTTGTGTTTCAATAAACGTACCGCCGCCCCACGGAGATTGCTTCACTGTGTTCGCAATGACGGAGCAACCTGACCGAATGAGTGGGGTATTCATAACGCCACCACCATTATTCTACATGCCGGTATCTCTTGAATTCGTGGCCATGACGGAGAGATACCGGCCTACGCCGGTATGACGTGGAATAAAACGATTGCCTTGACCCGAATAAGTAAGGTATTCATGCATAACAAAACCATCGTCATTCCGGCGCATGCCGGAATCTTTTGAATATACCGACATTGTATG
>CBDUNQ010000246.1:0-4398 GCA_965368625.1 uncultured Gammaproteobacteria bacterium | reverse complement strand
GGGATACCCTCTATGACCTGGGCAAGAACCACGAGACCTATTGGCAGGAATATCTCGATCGCCTCAAGGCCGCCGGTGCCCCCCACAGTCAACTGAGTTAAGGTATACCCATGGAAGAGAAAACCACCCATTTTGGATTCCAACAGGTTCCCGTAGGGGAAAAGGTCCGCCGCGTGGGTGCGGTATTTGATTCCGTGGCCAACAAATATGACGGGATGAACGATGTGATGTCCCTGGGCATCCATCGTTTGTGGAAACGCTTCACCATTGAACGCAGTGGTGTACGCTCGGGTCAGCGGGTACTGGATCTGGCCGGTGGCACCGGCGATCTCACCGCGCGTTTTTCCCGCATGGTGGGGCAGGATGGCGAAGTGGTGATTGCCGATATCAATGGTGCCATGCTGCGCCAGGGCCGTAGCCGTCTGCTGGATGAGGGTATCAGTGGTAATGTGCGCTATGTACAGGCCAATGCCGAATGCCTGCCTTTTCCCGATAATCACTTTGACTGCATCACCATGGCCTTCGGCCTGCGCAATGTCACGGATAAACAAAGTGCACTGGAATCCATGTTCCGGGTATTGAAGCCCGGTGGCCGATTGCTGGTGCTGGAGTTTTCCAAGACCCAGGTGCCGGGCCTCAAGCCCCTGTATGACCTGTATTCCTTCAAGATCCTGCCCAAAATGGGCAAGCTCATTGCCAACGATGAAGACAGCTATCGTTACCTGGCGGAATCCATTCGCATGCATCCCGATCAGGAAACCCTCAAAGAAATGATGCAACTGGCGGGCTTTGAGGATTGCGAGTACTTCAACCTTACCGGCGGCATCGTGGCGCTGCACCGTGGCTTCAAGTTTTGAACACGGACCGTCACGCAGATAGCCAATCCCTACCCTATGCCAATCTCGGCATTCGTCTGTTGGCCATGGTGTTGGACGGCCTGTTACTGATCTTCCTCTGGTCCCTGTTGCGCTTCTTCCAGGCACTGCTCGGCGCCCCTGCGGAAACCGAAGCCACACCCCTGTTCCTTGACTATGGGACCATGGCGCTGGTCTTTCTCGGCGCCATGGCCATCACGGCACTCTGCTGGCACTGGTTTGCCGGCACACCCGGAAAGCTGCTGGTGGATATTCGCGTCATCGGTGTGAACACCGGCCAACCGCCAGGACTGGCGCAGGCGGTATTGCGTTTCGCCGCGTACCCCATTTCCCTGCTACCCGCTTCCCTGGGATTCCTGTGGACCTTCTGGGATCGGCGCCGCCAGGGCTTTCATGATAAACTGAGCCGCACCGTCGTAATACACGAAGATGAATCGCGTAAAAGCCTGCCGCAACTGCTGGAGGAATTGCGCTGATGTGGTCTGCCGCCATCACCGCTACCCTGGAAGCGGCCATCAACCGCTATCTGGCACTGGATCCCGACACCCTCATCCGTCTTCGTGAATTACAAGGCAGGGTGATTGCTGTGCAATGGCGCAATACCCAACAGACACTGTATTTTCTTCCCCATGACCGCGGCCTGCAGCTGCTTGCCCACTTCGAGGGCGTACCCGATACCTTACTCACGGGTAATCCGCTGGCCCTGGCCGAACTGGGTCTGGGGCAGGACAAGTCACGTACCCTGTTTTCCGGAGAAGTCACCATTCAGGGCGACACGGAAACCGGGCAGCGCTTCCAGGCGATACTGGAAGCCATGGACATCGACTGGGAAGAACATCTGTCCCATATCCTTGGTGATGTAGCGGCCCACCAGCTGGGCCGGCTCAGCCGGCGCGGCCTTGCCCAGGCGCGCCAGACCGGGCATACCCTGCAGCTGAACCTCAGCGAATACCTGCAGGAAGAGGCACGCCTGTTACCCACTCGCATCGAAGCGGAAAACTTCAGTGCCGACATGGATCGACTGCGCATGGATGCGGACCGACTCACGGCACGGGTTACGCGCCTGCAATCCCGCCTGGCGGAATACAGCGGGAAGAAGGCATGATTCGATTTTCCCAGCTGCTGCGGCTCACCCATATCAATCTTGTGCTGGCCCGTCATGGCCTCGATGAAGTGGTATTGGCCACCCATTTGTTCCGCCCCATACGCTATCTCAGTCACCTCAACCCCTGGCGCTGGTTTCAGCGCAATGAAGATACCCGCGGCGTGCGCATTCGCCGCGCCCTGGAAGACCTGGGCCCGATCTTCGTGAAGTTCGGCCAGATCCTCTCCACCCGGCAGGATCTCATGCCCGATGATATTGCCATTGAACTTACCAGGCTACAGGACCGGGTGCCCCCTTTCCCGGGGGCACAGGCACGGCGCGTGGTGGAGCAATCGTATGGTGGTTCCCTGGATCAGGTGTTTCTGGAATTTGATGAAACGCCATTGGCTTCGGCATCCATTGCCCAGGTACACAGCGCCACGCTGCTGGATGGCACCAAAGTGGTGGTCAAGGTGGTGCGGCCCGGCATCGAAAAGATCATTCGCCGCGATGTCTCCCTGCTGTTGTACATTGCCGGACTGGCCCAGCGCTACTGGAAGGATGGCCGGCGGCTACGCCCCTGCGAAGTGGTGCAGGAATTCCAGAAGACCCTCTACGATGAACTGGATTTGTTGCGCGAAGCCGCCAATGCTTCGCAGTTACGCCGCAACTTTCCCGATTCACCCATGCTGTATGTACCGGAAGTGTACTGGCCGCACTGCAGCCGCAATGTCATGGTCATGGAGCGCATCTACGGCACTCCCATTGGCAATATCCAAGCCCTTGCACAACAGCAGGTGGATTTCAAAAAGCTCTCGGAGCGAGGCGTGGAAATCTTTTTCACCCAGGTTTTCCGCCATAATTTTTTTCATGCCGACATGCACCCGGGAAATATCTTTGTAGGTGAAGATGGGCGCTATATTGCCGTGGACTTCGGCATCATGGGCACCCTCAGTGCCGTAGACCAGCGCTACCTGGCGGAAAATTTTCTTGCCTTTTTCCATCGTGACTATCGCAGGGTCGCCGAATTGCACGTGGAATCGGAATGGGTGCCGGCAAGTACCCGGGTGGAAGAATTTGAAGCCGCCATCCGCACGGTCTGTGAGCCGATCTTTGAGCGGCCACTGAAGGATATATCCTTTGGCCACCTGCTACTGCGATTGTTTCAAACCGCGCGCCGTTTCAATATGGAAGTGCAGCCGCAACTGGTGCTGTTACAGAAAACCCTGTTGAATATCGAAGGCCTGGGGCGTCAACTGTACCCGGACCTGGATCTCTGGGATACCGCCAAGCCCTTTCTGGAACGCTGGATGAGTGAACAGGTGGGCACGCGCGCCCTGCTGGGCAATCTGCGCCGCAGCGCACCCCAGTGGGCGGAAACCCTGCCGGAAATTCCGGCACTGGCTCATAAAACCCTGAAGGCCGCCAGTGAAGGCAAGTTGAAGCTGGAATGGAGTTCCGAGGAATTACGTAAATTGCGGCAAGACCTGCGCTGCCATCACACCCGTACCTTTGCCGCCATCGTGGGCACCGGCCTGATACTCAGTGCGGCCGTGGTATTCGGGCTTGATGGCCATGCTCCCGCCATGGCGGCTGGCGCCCCATTGCTCAGCTGGATCTTTGGCGCCCTGGGCGTTGCCATCCTGCTCTGGTCCTGGCCCGGGCGCAACCAATGAATGGGTAAGCACCCTTGATGGTCTACATCGCGCAGTGAATTCAGTAACCCCGTCCCTCCCACTGCTCTTGTGCAGTGCCATTTTGTTTTCGCTCCTTTTGATCCTGCTTTCCTATCGTGTAAACCAGCGACTCATGGCAGGCCGGTTGCAGCGCGATACCTATTCCTTGACACTGACATCCACTTCCGTATTTCTATTGGCCATACTGGGAGAATCCCTGGTCAACCCACTGTATACCGCATGGCAGGGACATAAATTATGGGAATATCACCTACTCCCGTTGCACGATGCCAATGTATCCGCGCTGGCAGTAGCCATCTGGAGCGCCTATGGGATACATCTGTATTTCATGCTGCAGACACTGAACCGCCTTTTGCCCGGACAGGGCCACAAACCATGGGTACAGGCACTGATCATCGGCTTTGAAGCACCGCTTGTTTTCGAAGTGCTGGGTAATCTGTTTTTTCTCGGGCTTATGGGAGAGTACTACGCCTACTACCTCCCCGATGACATTGCCCATCTCACCTCCCTGCAGGTGGTACCCATTTACATGCTGAGCATCTACTGCGGTTTGTTGATATTACACCAACTACACCGTATTCCACGCCACTGGGCCTTGCCTGCAGGGCTCTATGGTAGCGGTATGCTGTTTCTGCTTGCGGGATAATCCTCTGTGATTGGGGTTCGACCCGAAGGGTAAAGTATTCTTGAAAGAAACCACCGTCATCCGGCACAGGCCGGGATCTCTTAATCCTCCTGCCAG
>CBDUNQ010000245.1:0-4406 GCA_965368625.1 uncultured Gammaproteobacteria bacterium | reverse complement strand
AAAATATCTTCGGTAACGTGATACGCCATACGTAAACCGAATACCGGGTTGGTGCCGAAATCCTCAACACTCATGACACCACCAAATACCCCGATTTCAAAATCCTCGGTATCGATATTGGCTTCTTCCACCGTACGCCGCTCAATTTCCGGGCTGATGATGGGTTCCTGGCGCACGGTTTCGGCCTTTTCCGCCGCATTGAGCACCATCCCCGGCAGGCCGGACAGGCCCAGCATCAGGGCCGCGTTCAGAAAAATACCGCGAAGCCTGCTTTCCATTCATCAATCTCCTGATTGTCATCAACACTCTGAAAGATCACATAGTGTTTGTATTGCATGCGAAATACAAATTGCCGGGTAAGATAGATTCGCGCACCAATGCCTACATGAGCCACCTGATCCGTGCTATCCCGTTCCGCTACCAGGGTAACCTTGGGGTCGGTCTGCACAACGCCGGTGCCTACCATGAAATACGGGGAAACCCGCCACTCGGGAAAAGGGTGGGCCGCTACGCTGAAATCCACCATCAGGGAATCGGAAAAAGGAGCAAACACCTTGGATGCCGAAGCCTCGATACCCAGCTTGGGGGTAAGAAAATAACCGCCAAGAATCGTAAGCACATCAGCCCCTTCGAAATCCCCGCCCATGGCCGACATTTCCCAGCGATGCCGAGTGAATTCCGCCATGGTGGCATCGGCAAAATCCGCCACCTCGCCTTCCGGCGTGAGGGTTTTCTCCAGTTGTGCACGGGATACCCATCCCTCCTTGCCACGCTCTGTACGCACTTTGAACCAGTCCGTACGGCGTTTCAGGATGGTGATCCAGACTCCCCGCTCCTCCACATGAAAAATGGGATAGGCGCGACCAGCGCCCGTATGCAATTCAATATAAGGGTCGGCCACCTGCAGCCGCAGCGGCTCCCGCTCCTCGCCGCGGGCAACACTAAACGGTGCCAGCGTCATCAGCAGCATAAAAATCACCGGAAACCGTATGATGCGATTTATAACGGCAAAGGCATGTTCTTCATTGTTCAGATTCAAAATACATTCCTGACAGGCCGGCCAAAGTACTGGCCAGCAGTTATCCCTTCACGGGCTCATGGCACGTCAAAGGGATTATTGTAATATTGGGCGCCAATATCCAGCCATTCACTGATCAACTTGAGTTCTGCAGGCTCCAGGCGTCCCTCGTGACTGCCACCGGCATCGAAAATAGCAAAGAAATCACCGCTCACCCGGCTTTCCGTAGAAAGATAGGGGGCTACCGTCTCAAAGATTGGGATTGGATTCCCACCGGCATCCAGCACCAGATTACCATCGGCATCGGTCTGGAACAGCGGATTCCCCATGCTATCGGTAGCTTGTTTGGGCACCAGTTGTCCATTGTCCAGGTCCAGTGCCGTATCACTGAAAAATAATTCGCGATAGGAAATAAAGTGGTCACCATCCACTCCATCGGTGAGCTCCAGTTGCGCTGCCGGCACCTGAGGCGTCCCCATCACATCCCGGGTATGACAACTTGTACAGGTGGCATCCACAGCATTGACCAGGCCGCGGGTACGGGTCCACAGGGGATGAATGTGCGTTTCATAGTTAATGACGATGCGACAGGTGCTCGACCAGTTCGTTTGACACGCGGCACTGACCGGGGCAGTGGTGGCCAGGTCCGTATAAGAAAAATCAAAACTTACATCCGCCGGACGCCCGGCGGTAGCCGCATCGGTCCAGACATCATCAAAAATGATATCCACTTTGGGGTTGAGGGCTGCTGCATCCAGGCGCGTACGTACTTCCGCCATGGTTTCGCCGGTTTCCGCCCAAAAACTGCTCAGGGTATTGGGAAATACATAACCGTCAAAAGGCGCACCGGCATTGAGTGCCGCAAAGGCATCCGCACGACCATGGCTGAGGGTGCTATTGCGCTCATGACAACCATTGCAGGCGAGTTGTTCACCGGGGCGTACCTGCAGCCAATTCATATGGCGATCGCTGATGCGGCGGCCATTGGCATCCAGCACCCCAATGGCCAGGGGAACATTGGCCGGCACCTTCACCCGCACAGAGCCATCCGGCTCAATGGGCGCATAACCAATGACTTCCCGCATCAACTGGGAACTGCTGCGTCCATAGGCGCTGCCGGGCACTTCCTTGGTATCCCGGTCGGGAATACCCACCGCCTTCACAATCCGCAGAAACCGTGCCGGTCGGTCCGCCGCCGGGGTGACGGCCGGATCTGCAAGACGGTCGATACCGGTAGCCGGTGTACCGAGATTGCGATATTCCCCGGCAAAGTCATACACGCTGCGAATATTCAGTACGCCGACGTTTTCATCGATCCAGGTCTGATCCAGACCGGTGCCCGCCTGTTGATCCAGAATCACCGCCGGTAGCGTTCTCGGCTGGGCAGCCACCACATCGGAAAACAAAAAGCCTTCCTGGGGAACAAACAGTGGCACCTGGGTCTGCCGATCGAGATCGTAGAGATAAATGCTGTATAGCGGCGGCGCTTCCACCAGGTCAGGATTGGCCAGGCGGGCTTCGGTACAGGGCACAATCTCCGCCGCTTCCAGCAAACGGCAGGGACTCCAGCTCACAAAGGCGCGACGGGTGTCATCCCGCAAGGGGAAAATGGCATTGAAACGCCCTCCAAGGGAAGGGGTAACGTCATTGCGTACCGTATTCAAGGATACGGACTGTTGTGCCGGACCACTCAATACCCCGGCATTGGCCAGGGTCGCCTGCTCGTTTTCGATATAGTTTTCCGTATCAATGGCGACAATGTCGCCCCCCAGGTTGGTACCGGAAAAGGGCCGCATGATGGTCACCAGGGTGCCATCGGATTGCTGCCGCGGCTGTAGAAACTGTACCGTGGCGCCATTGCTTCCCGTCATGTGGCTATTGGCACCATACAGCAGTTGCAGATGGGTGCCATCGGGATTCATTTTGTACAGATTGAGTTCGTTGTTGGCACCCATATTGTCCCAGCGGGTGAATACTACTTCCCCACTGTCGAGCACCACCGGGTCGAGATCATGACTTTGGTTAAACGAAATCTGCTGTATTTCCGTGCCATCCTCTTCCATAACATGAAGCACCATGGCCGGCTCCGTCCGGCTTTCCTCCAGGGCGGAAAACTGTGGCTTGCCATCATCCAGCAAAATGGCTTTTGCAGCCCGCTGACGGCTGGAAGAAAATATAATACGACCATCAGGAAGATAATGGGGCGCCACATCCTGGCCATCTTCCGCGACAATATCCGTGGTAATCACACGGCGCAGCTCCTCGGTGGCGATGACGTATTCCCAGATGTTCCAGGTAGGTTGATCTTCCGGCGCGGCATTTTCAATTTCCGGCAGGCGCAAGGCGAAGACCAGCTTAGTGCCATCGTAAGAGGCTTCCACATCCTTTACATCCCCTTCACCGCCGGTAAGGCCGAAGGTGATATTGCGTTCCCGTGCACTGGGAGAGGCCAGGTCACGGAAGTACAGATCCCCACCTTCGTTAAAGGCGCTGATGCGCCGTACATCCACTGTTTGGGGATCTTCCGGTAACACACGCTTGACGTAAGCAATACCGTAATCCTGCAATAGCGGGTCCACCCCCTGGGTATCACTGCTATCGGAACCGCCTCCGCCACAGGCACTCAAGCCTGCCGACAGCAGGCAGAGAAGTCCCAGCCGAGCGCCGAGACCCGCGTGCGAAAAACCTTGCTTGATTACCCTTGCCATACAATTGCCCTGCCCTGAGCCACTTGCCCGAATTTGTATTTCTGGGCTGCGGCCACTTCATTATGCACCGTAGTGTACCGGAACTTTACACCGCTTTCTGCCTACCCTCCCAAGTAATTTCGTCTCCGAATGGAGACGAAATTACTTGGGTTCAGGCATCGCAAAAATCCTTCTAACCTGTGTATCATAAAGTCATTATAAATTGACGCTGGACGTCGATAACCTAGAACAGGTCACAGATTTTCCGCCACGATTCCACTGATAATTGGTTCAACAGAGCCTAACGGAGTCCTGGCCTTGAAATAGTTAGCTGTAGGGGGGTAGCCCACCATCGCTTACCCAACCGACCGTTTTTTCTGCCCAGTGCGGCAATGATGATGCAAGGCTTCATGATATGAAAAGAAAATACGCATCCCTATCCTGGACCCCCATGGCCACAGGGCTGGCCCTGGTCATTTCACTGATCACCCCTGCTCAGGCAGGCGATCAGGAACGCCGACAGGCAAAACGCATGCATGACCGGCTGACCGGTGTGCCACCCAGTGAAGCCATTGTACAGGCACCCGACCTCACCATACTGGATCTTATGGAAGCGGACATACTTGGCTCGGGCGGCCCCCAGGCCGCTGCCATGCGCGCCCTGGAACATCCGGATTTCTATCGTACCACCCTGAAGAATT
>CBDUNQ010000244.1:0-4408 GCA_965368625.1 uncultured Gammaproteobacteria bacterium | reverse complement strand
TGGCAGCCGGTCTGGGGGGGCGGGATATGCCCCTGGAACTCTATTCGACCCTGCTGGAGCGGGTGAACACCCAGGGTACCGCACCCTTTACCATCATTGACCTGGTAGCGGACAGGCTGCCGGCCGCTGCCACGGAGGGAACGCTATGAGTACGGTAACCATGCCCTTGGACCTGGAAGAATTACGCCGCAACCAACCGCGTTTTCAAGGCATCACTTCCGGCCACCGCGCCTGTCTTGGTTGCGGTGAAGCCTTGGCGGCGCGCCTGGTGATGGAGGCGGCCGGCCCCGATGTCATGGTGGCCAATGCCACCGGCTGCCTGGAAATCTTCACCACCCCCTGGCCGCAATCCTCCTGGCGCGTACCCTGGGTGCATTCCCTGTTTGAAAATACCGGAGCGGTGGCGGCGGGTATGGAGGCAGCACTGAAAGCGCAGGGTAAATCCACCAAGGTGTTGGCTTTCGCCGGTGATGGCGGCACCTTTGATATCGGCTTTCAGGCCCTGTCCGGCATGCTGGAGCGCGGTCACAATGTACTCTATGTCTGTTTTGACAATGAAGCCTATATGAATACCGGGATACAGCGCTCCAGTTCCACGCCTCATGCCGCCATGACCACCACTTCCCCGCCCGGTAAGGCGCGCATGGGGAAGCGGCATCTGAAAAAGGATATCCTTTCCATCGTGGCGGCTCACCATATTCCCTATGCCGCCACCACCTCCGTGGCGTATCCCTCCGATGTTCGTATGAAGGTACGCAGAGCTCTGGAAGTGGATGGCCCCACCTTTCTGCAGATTCACTGTCCCTGCCCACTCGGCTGGGGACATGAAGGTGCACGCAGTATTGAGGTGGCGCGCCTGGCGGTACAGACGGGCCTGTTCCCCGTGATCGAACTGGAGCGCGGTGAACTCATCGGTAGCATGCCGGTTCGCGATCCGCGGCCGGTACGGGATTACCTCAAGATTCAGCAGCGCTTCCGCCATCTGTTTGCCGAGGAAGACAGTCGCGCACGGGAAGAGCTTGAGCATATACAGGCACTGGCGGACCATAATCTGGAACATTTCGATTTATCCACCCATGAAGCCGATGCGGCTGATTCGCGCGGTGCTGATACGGTGCATCGTGGTGGCAAACGACGGGCATGATGAAGACACTGGAGATGGGTATGGAACGGATGAACATGGATGGGGATACGCAATGAACCGCATTACCCGGGGCAGCTATGCCTTGCCCGGCACCACGCTGGACTATAACACCGGCAGCTGGCGCATTGAGCGCCCGCACTATGTGCATCGCACAGCCCCCTGTCACGGAGCCTGCCCGGCCGGTGAAGATGCCCAGGCCTATATCGCCTTACTGGACGAAGGACATCCCCGTGCCGCCTGGGAACAACTGGTATCCGCCAATCCCATGCCGGCCATCACCGGACGTGTCTGCCCACACCCTTGTGAAGCGGCCTGTAACCGCGGGCACTATGATTCGCCCCTGGCGATTCACAATATTGAGCGCTTTCTGGGTGATGAAGCCCTGCGTCTTGACTGGCCTTATCCCATGCCATCGCGTCGTGAAGATGCACCGCACATCGCCGTGGTGGGAGGAGGGCCTTCGGGCTTGGCGGCGGCATACCATGGCGTACGCGCCGGTTTGCGGGTAACCCTGTTTGAAGCCTTGTCACAGGCAGGAGGTACCTTGCATGCCATACCCGCCTACCGCCTGCCAGCCCATGTCATCGCCGCGGAAACCCAGCGGATACTGGATGCGGGCATCGTCTTTGAACCCAACCGGCGCCTGGGACAGGATTTTTATCTTGATGAATTGGAGCAGGAATTCGCAGCCGTCTACCTGGCACCGGGGACCCAGCAAAGTCGAAACTGGAGTGTGGATGGTGTCACTCCACGGGATTTGCATGAAGGCCTGCAACTCCTGCGTAGCTGGATGGATGTGGGAGAAGCCCCGGCCATGAAAAGTGCTGCCGTGGTAGGGGGCGGGAATACCGCCGTGGATGTGGCGCGGGTATTGAAATGTGCCGGTGTGCCTGAAGTGCACATTGTTACACACAATGGTTTGCCGGGTCCGGATACCTTGCCTGAGGATGCCATGCGCGCCATTCCCCGGGAAATTGATCAAGCCCTGGAGGAAGGGGTGCAGATTCATGACCATCGGGGAATCCGCCGTTTGATCCTGCGTGGCGAACAGGTGGTGGGCGTGGAAATGACGCGCATGAAAAAACTGCGCGATGAACATGGCCGTCTGCAGCGAGTGGCCTTTGAAGGTACGGAAAGCATACTGCATGTGGATCAGGTGATTCCCGCCATAGGTCAGGTAGTGAATCCCCTGGGTATGGAAAACCTGTTACTGGGTAAGGCCTATATCGAGGTGGATGAAACCGAGGCCGTGAGCGGTTCGCAGCGGGTATGGTGCGGGGGAGATGCCAGCAGCCGGGGGCAGGGGACAGTGACAGCGGCGGTGGGAGATGGTCGTCGAGCTGCGCTACGCATGGCGGCGCGTTTGTTGCGGAAGGATGCCGGGTCTGCGTCTGATGACCATGAAAAGTCATCCCATGTGCTGGGAATCAAGGACATCAATCTGGAATACTTCGAGCCGGCGGCTCGTCGGGAAGCGAAACTGCTTCCCGTGGAATCGCGGGATTGCGACTCGGAAATTGAAGCAGGGTTTACCCAGGATCAGGCACTGGCGGAAGCGCGTCGTTGTTTTTCCTGCGGTAGTTGCATGCATTGTGACAATTGCTGGACCCTGTGCCCCGACAGTGCGGTACTGAAAACCCGTAATGAGGGTCCTGATCAGGATGCCTATGTATTCGATTATCAATATTGCAAAGGCTGTGGCCTCTGCGTACACGAGTGTCCGACGGGCTATATCAGCCTGCAAGACGATACCTGAATAAGCTCATCCCATGACTGCATCCTGACTGACCGGGATTGAACCGGGTAAAGGATGCTCCCGAGGTAATCCATCCGCGTGCCATTCCGGCATTGCCGCCAGCCATTTCTTCCCGTGCTGATCTCTCCCTTGCCGGTGGCTCATCGTTTCCGATTAGATCATTCGGCTTACTGCTTCCAGGATATAGGGGAAAATGCTTTCTTCTTGGTAGTATTTTTTCCGTGCCATGAATACATGCTGCCCTGTTCCGGAAACGGGATCCGCTCCCCCGGTGACAGCCAGCCATGTGCCTTGGGGAAATGTCCATAGTGGCAGTAGGCAGGTGACTTTCTGCCATAGCGACCTGTGATTGATTCACTGATTCAGCCCACTCCCGCCTGCTTGTTTGCCATGTGCCAGCCATAAGCGTTGGTGGTGCATCAGACCTTTTGTCTCATGCATTGCCATGAATGGAAGGTGCTGGTTCATTGCGGGTACCGGCAGGATTCAGATCACTCAGAAAATTGATATCAGATTCTAGTAGGGGTAAAAACAACATGAACAAAATCAAATTATATTCACGCCAGAAAGTATTCATGGCGATACTGCTGGGTATGGGTATTCATCTCAGCGGATGTGGCGGGGGAGGCGGGTCAACCGCCATACCGGGTGGAACATCGGGTAATGCCGCAACTTCAGGTTTCTCCATCGATAACTATGACGATGTGGCGATGCTGACCTATGAGCTGGGCACGCTGATGGCATCGCAAGTCGATGTGGTCAATAGCGGACCCGGTATGACGATTTCCGCGACATCCACGCCTCTTCGGGTGGCGTCCCTGGGACGTGCAAGGGTGGCTGCGACGCAGACCAGGACAGAAACCTGTGATACCGGCAGTGGTATCTCCACCGATACCGTTGCCGTGGAAAATATGCTGAGCGTGGGAGATGTCTTCCTGTCCGATTACAATGAATGCTGGCAACAGCTTGCGCCGGGCTATCGTGTATACAATGACGGTCAGTCACAGATGACGATCCTGGCAGCAGAGGGTAACCCGCAACTCATTGGCGGCCTCGGTATTTATGAAGTGGAGACCCTGTATGAACAAATGACCTTCGGTTTCCGTTCAGACCCTGATCCGGTTGAATTGATCCATATGGACGGTGATATCACCAGTCGTTATGAACGCACAAGCACTCACTTCAGCCAGACATTACACAGTACCTCGTTTTCTCAGGCCTTTTCCACGGGGTCCGGAGCGGAAGACCGGTTTTCCTTCAGCGAGATGAACTTTTTCCATAGTGAACAGTTTGCCGATAATCGCTATACCAATACCTTCCGCTACGGCGTTGATGTTTCGATTCCTGATTTTTTTGCGGGGAGTCTCAGTGTGAACGCCGATATCCCGTTTACCGGTGTGATGAATCTCCCGCCTGTATCGGGTGCCATGACGGTCATGAGTGAGGAGGGCGATGTCATTCGCCTGATGGTACTCAATGATCAACAGGTGGAAGTCAGTCTGGACCAG
>CBDUNQ010000243.1:0-4416 GCA_965368625.1 uncultured Gammaproteobacteria bacterium | reverse complement strand
CACCGTACCGTGACCATCGTCTTCATGGCGACCGGGGAAACCCGCACCTATGCCAAACAGACCGCGCCACTGACGCGAGTGGCATTTGCGCCCGGTGACACCATTCTGAGTCATGACGGCTGGGGCATGATCGTAGAAGCCGTGGAGGAGCAGGATCAACTGCTCACCTACCTGGGAGTCAACGAGCAAGGGGACAGGGTTCGCCTGACCGAGGGGCAGCTCAATAATTTCATGCAGCTCAACCGCCCCACGGAACGCCTGTTTAATGGCCAGATCGACCGCAGCCACTGGTTTTCTCTTCGCACCCAGACCCAGGAAAGGTTGCATCAGCAGGCACAGTCGGATTTACTGGGCTTGACCGGGTGCCGTACCAGCCTGTTACCCCATCAACTCTATATCGCCCATGAAGTGGCGCATCGCTATGCACCACGGGTATTACTGGCCGATGAAGTGGGTCTGGGGAAAACCATTGAAGCCGGTTTGATACTGCATCAGCAATTACGCACGGAACGGGCCCGACGGGTATTGATACTGGTACCGGAAACCCTGGTACATCAGTGGCTGGTGGAAATGCTGCGCCGCTTCAACCTCCGCTTCAGCATTTTGGATGCCGCGCGTTGCGCGGCCATTGAAAGCAGTGAAGATACGCAAAACCCATTTCTGACCACCCAGCTGGTACTCTGTGATCTCGCGTTTCTGAGTCAGCAACCGGAACGCCTGCGACAGGCCCTTGCGGGTGACTGGGACATGTTAGTGGTGGATGAAGCCCATCACCTGGAATGGGCACCCGAAGAAAGCAGCCGGGAATACCGCCTGGTGGAACAGCTTGCAGCCACTACACCGGGGGTGTTGTTACTCACTGCGACACCGGAACAACTGGGCAAGGCCAGCCATTTTGCCCGCCTGCGCTTACTGGACCCGGATCGCTTCGCCGACTATGAAGCCTTTCTCCAGGAAGAGGCCGGCTATGAACCCATTGCCGAAGCCATGGCCTGTCTGCTGGAAACCAGAGCGCTTCCCGCCGCAGCCAGCGCCACTCTACGCAGTACCCTGAATGAAGGGGATAATGCCAGCCTGCTGGATACGCTTCAGAATGAACAGGCCGATGAAGCAGCCCGTCATCAGGCACGGGAAGCATTGCTTGAGCATTTACTGGACCGGCATGGCACTGGTCGTATTCTGTTCCGCAACACCCGCGCAGCCGTCAAGGGATTTCCCCAGCGTGAACTCCACGCCTATGCCTTACCCGCCGTGGATGCCTACAGGATACAGAATGATCCTTATGCGCAATGCACACCGGAACGCACTTATGAAGAAACGCGTAGCGCCGATCACCCCGCATGGACCGAGATTGATCCGCGACTCCCCTGGCTGCATCAGCACCTGGCGGGGCTCAAAGGCAATAAAGTATTGATCATCTGCGCAAAGGCCCAGACCACACTGGAACTGGCGGAAGCCATGCGAATCACCACCGGCCTGCATGCTGCGGTTTTCCATGAAGGCATGAGTATTGTGGAACGCGACCGTGCCGCCGCCTATTTTGCCGACCCCGAATATGGCACTCAGGTTTTGATTTGCTCGGAAATCGGCAGTGAAGGCCGCAATTTCCAGTTTGCCCATCACCTGGTGTTATTTGATATCCCCATGAATCCCGATTTACTGGAACAGCGCATCGGCCGCCTGGATCGTATCGGCCAGACCAGCACCATCCATATTCATGTCCCCTATCTGGAAAAGTCGGGGCAGGAAGTGCTGTTCCGCTGGTATCACGAAGGACTCAATGCCTTTGAGCAACTATGCACCACGGGAACCACCGTGCTGCAAAAAGTCGAGTCGGCCCTGTGCGAAGCCATGTCGCAAGACTTTCCCAAGCTCGACCCATTGCTGCAGGAAACGCGCAACCAGCATCTCCTGCTGCAGGAAAGCCTGCAGCGCGGACGCGACCGATTGCTGGAATTCAATTCCTGCCGTCCGGAAATTGCACGGCTACTCACTGAACGTGCCCAACAAGAGGATGCCGATAGCGGTCTGGCGGAATACATGGACGCCATCTTTGATGTATTTGGCGTTCAGGTAAGCCTGCACAGTGAACACTGCTTCATCTTGCGTCCAGGCGAACACATGTTGAGCAGTTTTCCCCATCTGCCAGAGGATGGCATGACCATCACCTATGAGCGCGACATTGCCCTGGCCAACGAGGATATGCATTACCTTACCTGGGACCACCCCATGGTGAGCAGTGTCATGGAGCGTATACAGAGTAGTGAACTGGGCAATACCGCTTTTTCCACCCTGAAATCACCCTCCATTCCACCAGGCACGCTCCTGGTGGAATGCCTGTATCTGTATGAAACCGCATCCAGTGAGCGATTGCAGACCTATCGCTATCTGCCGCCGACCCCTCTCCGCCTGATTATGGATGAAAAAGGAAAATTCGTGGAAGAGCTGCTTTTGCAACAGGATCTGTCAGCGATCACCAGTTCGGTACCCCTGGAAGTCGCCAACAAAATCGTGCGGGCAAAACAAACCATCCTGCGAAAAATGATCGAAGCCTGCGAACAGCGCGCCCGGCAGCAAATGCCGGCAGTGATTGCCGCCGCCCGCTCGCGTAGCGAAACACTGCTCACCGGGGAAATTCAACGTTTGCATGCATTGCACCGCATCAACCCCAATGTACGCGAAGATGAAATCGCCTATTTTGAAGGTCAGCGGGATGCCATGAAGGAAGCCCTGGAAGCGACCCGACTACGCCTGGATGGCATTCGCGTATTGGTGGCTACCTGAAACTACCCGATTTATCTTTGCCCCAGCAATTCCATGGGGCCAAAGAATTCATGCACTGCCGGGTTGTTAATGAAACTGATGTTATAGGGGTGTTCCACACACAATTGTGCAAGCGCTCCAGCGGCAGGAATGGTCTGTATGCGTTCGGCAATCTTACCAAACAATACCAGTTTCACCTCTGGACGGAAGTGCGCCAGGTGATTCAGCACTTCTTCCAACAGAGGAGTCCAGTGCTTTGCCTGCTGCGATACGGTAATCCCCGGCGCCAGGGACAGGGAAGCATTCAACAGTAAGAAGCCTTCATCCAGCATATTGGTAAACAGTCCCTGGGCAGTCTGCACCAGATCCTGCTTGTCCACGGTCGCCAGGGCCTCCTTACCCGTATCATTCGAATCCAGACGGCCATCGGCTACCAGCAAGGCCTTGATCCAGTTCCGCAAAGACGTGGCCCGGTTGACCGGCTTCGACAAACCGGTTTCTGACCATAAGGCATCCACGGCAGCATCCCAGAAGGCATAACCATTGGCGGACTCCGCCCGGGGATAGGGTGATTCCCCAAAGAGTACATAGTTTACTTCTTCCAGGGGTCGCTGAAAGGCTGCCAGGGCACGGTCCGGCCCCGGTAACCAATCCGTGGCATTCAGGGCTTGAAGAAAATCAGGCTGCAGTTTTTCAATACCGGCTGCCACGGCGGGTCGCCAGCTGGGATGGATAATAGACAGATCAATGGTGGTCATAGGTAACTGAAAAATTCCGGTGAAACCACAGGCTAATTGAAAAAACGTGTCATTGCGAGTATTTCAAAGCCCCTGAAGGTCAAGGCATACACACGATTCACCGTCATACCGGCGCAGGCCGGTATCTCATTACTCAAGCGGGAGGCTCAAAAAATTCCGGCCTGTGCAGGAATAACGCTGGATTGTAGTCATGTATACCTGCCGTGCGAGTCAAGGCATACACACGATTCAACGTCATACCGGCGCAGGCCGGTATCTCATTACTCAAGCGGGAGGTTCAAAAGATTCCGGCATGCGCCGCAATAACGCTGGTTCTTTAATAAAACATCGACTCGAATCATCGGGCAAGAAAGGCTTGCACACCCTGCCCGGCCACATACCCACTGGCCATACAGGCCGATAACAGGTAACCGCCAGTGGGGGCTTCCCAGTCGAGCATTTCCCCGGCACAGAATACACCCGGCAAGGCGTGCAACATCAAATGTTCATCCAGCGCCGTAAGGTCCACGCCTCCCGCTGTGCTGATGGCTTCTTCGAGAGGGCGCGGGGAGGACAAACGCAGGGTCAGAGCCTTGAGCACCTGTGCCAGGGAAGCAGGATCATGCAATTGGTCCGGCGCGGCACATTCACGCAGCAAACCCATTTTCACTCCCTTGATTCCGACACGGCGCTGTAGATAGGTGGCCAGGGATTGTTTGCCGCGAGGCCGACTGAGGTCGACAACAACCTTGTCCAAGGATTTATCCGGCAACAGATCCAGCATGAGATCCACACTTCCCTGCTGCGCCAGCGTATCGCGCAATGCCGATGACAGGCTGTACACCACGCCGCCTTCCACACCCCAATCGGTAACAATCAATTCCCCGCGACGCTGCTGCCAGCCACCCTGGCTATC
>CBDUNQ010000242.1:0-4432 GCA_965368625.1 uncultured Gammaproteobacteria bacterium | reverse complement strand
TAATGGCTTGGGTTGCCGTAGCGGCTGGGGGGCTCTGCGCGGGGCACGGCATCGGGGATGCCGGAAACATCCACGGGACGGGATGGAGCGCTGTCGCGACTGCTGTACTGTGTGGTACTGCAGGCCCCAAGAATCAATGTAAGCAGGGTAGGTAATAACAGTCGTAATGGATTAATCATCATGACAATAGTGTGCGCTGAGCGGTCCATGAATTCAATTCCTGTGACCGGAATAGTGGGTAAAGGTTCGCTGTTGCGGCGATATATCTGCCCCATGGCCGCTGGGCGGCAGGGGCATGATGAGTTGTTGTCAGCGTGCCCTGCCGGCTTCGCGGGCCTGACGGATTTCTTCACTCAGTTGATATACGGCCATGGCATACAACTGGCTGCGGTTATAGCGGGTGATTACATAGAAATTATTGAAGCCAATCCAGTAATCCAGGCCATCGGCCTGATCGTATTTCAATAACGATACCCGGGTATCGTCGCTATGTTTTCCGGTACCGCGAATGCCCTGTTTGCGCAGTTCGCCAAGGAGCAGGCTGGGTTTGGTGCCGGCCTCCAGATGGGCGGGCTCGGGCGGTTTGCTGAGGGTGGCCTTTTCGGCAATGGGGGCGCCCCGTACCCAGCCATGAACATGCAGGTAGTTGGCTACACTGCCGATGATATCCATCTGGCTGTTCCACAGATCGCGGCGCCCATCGCCATCGAAATCCACCGCATAGCGCCGATAACTGCTGGGAATGAATTGTCCCTGACCCATGGCACCGGCATAAGAACCCTTGGCTTCTTCGATGTCCACCTGTTCTTCGCGGCTGAGTAACAGAAATTGTTCCAGCTCACTGCGGAAGAAGCTGGCGCGTGGCGGGTATTCAAATCCCAGAGTGGCGAGGGCATCCAGTACCCGATAGGAACCGGTATTGCCGCCATAGCGGGTTTCCACGCCGATGATGGCGACAATAATCTGGGCATCCACACCCAGCTCCTGTTCCGCTTTGGCCAGGATGGCTTCATTTTCCTCCCAGAAGGTAACCCCGCCATCAATACGGCTGCGGGTCAGGAAGATGGGACGGTATTCATACCAGGGCTTGCCTTCTGCCGGGCGGGAAATGGCGCGCAGGATATCGTCCCGTAGCTGGGCGCCTGCAAACAGGGTTTGCAGGGTGTTTTTGTCCATGCCGTGTTTATCCACCATTTCCTGGATGAAACGCGCGAGGTCCGGGTTATGGGCAAAGGCCCCATCCGCTGGCTTGGTGGGGCCGGCGCTGCAGGCGGTGGCGGCACTCAGCAGCAGTGCAATACGGGCCCAGTTGCGCATCCAGGTTTTCATGAAATATCCTTTTTTTCAGGTTGCCAGTAATTTTCGATGGGTATGAATGGACATCAGCATACCGAAACCTACCATCAGGGTCACCATGGAAGTGCCACCGTAACTGATTAATGGCAGGGGTAGCCCCACCACCGGTAACAATCCGGTAACCATGCCGGTATTGACGATGATGTACACCACAAAGGTGAGTGATATGCTGCCGGCAATCAGGCGGGTGAAGGTGTCTTGCGCCTGACTGGCGATATACATACCGCGCATCAGAATGAAGGTGTACAGCACCAGCAGCCCGAGTATGCCCATGAGACCGAATTCCTCCCCCAGCACGGCAAAGATGAAATCCGTGGAACGTTCCGGCAGAAATTCCAGGTGGGACTGGGTACCATTCATCCAGCCCTTGCCAAACAGGCCACCGGAACCAATGGCAATCTTGGATTGAATGATGTGATAGCCCGCTCCCAGGGGATCCTGTTCGGGATTGAGGAAAGTGATTACCCGCTGGCGCTGATAGTCATGCATGAAATGCCATAATACCGGTAGCCCGGCGGCACCGACACCCGCCAGCAAGCCCAGTAGTTTCCAGGGCAGACCGGCCAGGAAGAGCACAAAAAACCCCGCGCAGGCAATAAGCAGGGCGGTACCCAGGTCCGGTTGTTTGGCAATGAGTAAAACCGGAACCACAATGATCAACCCACTGATGATCAGGCCCAGTGGACGCGGCGGGAGCCGCCGCTCGGCAAAATACCAGGCCACCATCAACGGCAGGCTGAGCTTCATCATTTCCGAGGGTTGAAAGCGGATAACGCCCAGATCGAGCCAGCGCTGTGCCCCTTTGCCCACGTCACCCACCAGTAATACGGCCAGTAGCAGCAGGATTCCGGCACTGTACAACCAGGGAGCCCAGCGGAAATACCAGGCCGGAGGTATCTGCGCCATGAAGATCATGGCGCCAAAGGCGATGCCCAGACGAATAGACTGGCGCAGCAATACATCAGCATCCTGCCCGCTGGCACTGTAGAGAATGGCCAGGCCCATGGCTGATACCAGTATGAGCCCGAACAGCAGGGTGCCATCCAGGTGCAGCAACTGTTGCCAGCCTCGCTGGCTGGCATCTTCACGACGCTTGTCCAGGAGAGTGCTCATAGGCGTCGAGAATCTTGCGGGCAATGGGGGCGGCAATGGCGCCGCCACTGCCGCCATGCTCAACAATCAGGGCCAGGGCTACCTTGGGTGCTTCAACGGGTGCAAAGGCAATGAACAGAGCGTGATCGCGCAAGTTGAAGGCGAGCTTTTCGGCATCGTATTCCTCTTCCTGCTTGATGCCGGCCACCTGGGCGGTGCCGGTCTTGCCGGCAATACGGTACTCCAGTCCTTCGGTGATGCGTCGCGCGGTACCGCGGCTGCCATGTACCACATCCACCATGGCATCGATGACCGATTGCCAGTTATCCGGGTTCACTTTGGGTATCAGGGGAGGGGGCAGCAGTGGCATCAATTCCAGCTCAGCATCATGGTTGCGCTGTTGGGCATAGACGATGCGCGGTTTGATGGCATGGCCGCCATTGGCCAGCATGGCCGTGGCATTGGCCAGTTGCACCGGTGTGGTGAGCATGAACCCCTGTCCGATACCGGTGATCAGGGTTTCGCCGGGAAACCAGGGTTCATTGCGCATGGCCCGCTTCCATTCACGTGATGGTAACAGGCCGCGGAGTTCACCCGTGATATCCAGGCCGGTAGCGCGTCCCAGGCCGAAGTGGGAAAGATATTCGTGGATGCGGTCCACGCCCATGGAAAGGGCCAGGTCGTAGAAAAATACATCGCAGGATTGAACAATGGCTTCATACAGATCCACAGTGCCGTGCCCCCAGCGTTTCCAGTCGCGGTATTTGCGGTCTTTGCCCGGTAACATGTAAAACCCGGGGCAATAGGTGCTGGACTGGATACTGGTAATGCCCTGTTCCATGCCACCCAGACCCACAAAGGGCTTGATGGTGGAACCCGGCGGATACTGGCCACGCAGGGCGCGGTTGAACAGGGGTTCACCTTCGTCATTCTGTAAAGCGCGATAGTCCTTTACGTCGATGCCATTTACAAAGGGGTTGGGATCATAAGTGGGCAGGCTTACCAGTGCCAGTACATCGCCGTTTTCCGGATTGATTGCGACGGCAGAACCGGTGTACCCCTCCAGTGCCGCTTCTGCGGCCGCCTGCAGGCGTGAATCCAGAGTGAGATAGAGGTTTATACCGGGCGTGGGGGGCGTGCGCTCCAGTACGCGCAACACCCGTCCCTGGGCATTGGTTTCCACTTGGCGGTAGCCAACCTGGCCATGCAGTTCCGCCTCATAGGTTTTCTCCAGACCCACTTTGCCGATATGGCTGGTGCCACTGTAGTTGGATTGATCCACCAACTGCAGATCGCGCTCATCCAGGCGCCCCACATAGCCCAGGGCATGCACACCCAGAGGGCCCAGGGGGTAATGCCGGGTCAGGCCGGCAGTGATATCGATACCGGGAAACAGATGACGATTCACAGCAAAACGCGCCACCTCTTCTTCTTCGAGGCGAAAGCGCAGCGGAATGGCGCGAAAGCGCGGGCTGCGCTGACGAAGTTTTTCAAAGCGCTCCAGGTCCACGTCACGCAGGTTCACCAGCTCACCCAGGGCGACCAGGCTGGCCTCCATATCGGTCACCTGTTCCGGGGTGACTTCTAATTGATAGGCGGGCAGGTTTTCCGCCATCAAAATGCCGTTACGGTCATAGATCAGTCCACGGTTGGGTGGTTCCGGCAGGATCTTCACCCGGTTATCGTCCGACAGGGTGGTGAAGTGTTCGTGGGCGATGATTTGCAGATAGATCAGGCGGCTGATGAGAATCAGCACCAGTAGACAACACAGGCTGAGCATCACCAGGGTGCGGCCAAAGAACAGGCGCCGTTCACTGTAATTATCCTTGATGGTGACTTGACGGGTTCTGATCATGACACTCAACTGACGGAGAACTGGCGTCGCAGCATGCGCAAAAACTGATAGATGAAAGGCCACAGGGCCATGCCGATGAAGGCGGGCAGCCAATAGGACCAGTCATGGGGTGGCTGTCGGGTCATGCCA
>CBDUNQ010000241.1:0-4447 GCA_965368625.1 uncultured Gammaproteobacteria bacterium | reverse complement strand
GTCATGGAGATTGCCGCGTCGCGTTGCGACTCGCAATGACCAAGCCAATTTTGAGCCCAATGAGCCAGGGATTCACGCATAAAAAAGAAGCGGTCATTGCGAACGCAGTGAAGCAATCTCCGGACGTAGGCAGTGGCCGGGATGATACCAACAAGCCTACTGCCAGGTCATGGAGATTGCCGCGTCGCGTTGCGACTCGCAATGACCAAGCCAATTTTGAGCCCAATGAGCCAGGGATTCACGCATAAAAAAGAAGCGGTCATTGCGAACGCAGTGAAGCAATCTCCGGACGTAGGCAGTGGCCGGGATGATACCAACAAGCCTACTGCCAGGTCATGGAGATTGCCGCGTCGCGTTGCGACTCGCAATGACGAATGCCTTGGCCCGCCGCAGGGTAAAGTATGCATGATGGCGCCGGCAAAGGGTCCACTCTGTGCCAGTCACAGCGCAGGCCGGAATCTTTATTCTTTTTGATTTCCTGCCAAGCGGATAGAGATACCGGCCTACGCCGGTATGACGTTTCCCTACGCAGGCATGACATTTCATAGAGAGCGGTGGGATAATACGCTTACGAAGGGCACTTATACCGCTACAGCAAGGTCAGCCCCTATGGTGTAAACTGCCCCCCGGACCCGTACTTCTCACCCACTGGCCGGGAATTTTCGCTCGCGATTGCTGTGATTCGAATAACCGGAAAAAGGACGAAATCATGTGCTGTCAGGCCTGCCTTTTCGCCCGCGCCCCGGGTAAGCACCTGGTGCAGACAAGCAAACAGGATTTTTCATGAAATACCGCGATCTTCGCGACTTCATTCAGCAACTCGAAGCGGCTGGACAATTGAAGCGCATCACCGCTGAAGTGGACCCCTACCTGGAAATGACGGAAATCTGCGACCGCACCCTGCGCGCCGGCGGTCCGGCACTGCTGTTTGAAAATCCCCGCGGACATTCCATACCGGTGCTGGGCAACCTGTTCGGCACACCGGATCGTGTCGCCATGGGCATGGGCGAAGATTCGGTACGCGCGCTGCGCGACGTGGGCACCCTGCTCGCCTTTCTCAAGGAACCGGAACCACCCAAGGGGCTGCGTGATGCCCTGGAAAAGTTACCGCGCTATAAAAAGGTGCTGGATATGGCGCCCAAGGTTCTGAAAAAGGCTCCCTGTCAGGAAGTGGTGCTGGAAGGAGAGGCGGTGGATCTGTCCCGCCTGCCCATTCAAACCTGTTGGCCGGGCGATGCCGGCCCACTCATCACCTGGGCCCTGGTGGTTACCAAGGGCCCTTACAAGGAACGGCAAAACCTCGGCATATACCGCCAGCAAGTGATTGGCAAAAATCAAGTGATCATGCGCTGGCTGGCGCACCGGGGAGGGGCGCTGGATTACCGCGACTGGCAGGAAGCCCACCCGGGTAAACGCTTTCCCGTGGCCGTGGCCCTGGGTGCCGACCCGGCGACCATTCTGGGTGCCGTTACCCCGGTACCCGACTCCCTTTCGGAATATGCCTTTGCCGGATTATTGCGGGGTTCGAAAACCGAACTGGTACGTTGCATCGGCAATGACCTTCAGGTACCCGCCAGTGCCGAATTCGTGCTCGAAGGGTACCTGGAACCGGGCGTGGAAGCTGATGAGGGCCCCTTTGGGGATCACACGGGTTATTACAATGAAGTGGACCGCTTTCCGGTATTCACCATCGAGCGTATCACGCACCGTCGCGACCCGATTTATCACAGCACCTATACCGGCCGCCCACCCGATGAACCCGCTATTCTGGGGGTCGCCCTCAATGAAGTATTTGTGCCCATCCTGCAAAAGCAGTTTCCGGAGATTACGGATTTCTATTTGCCCCCGGAAGGTTGCTCCTACCGAGTCGCCGTGGTGAGCATGAAAAAACAGTATCCCGGTCACGCCAAACGGGTGATGTTCGGAGTATGGTCGTTTTTACGGCAATTCATGTATACCAAGTTTGTCATCGTCACCGACAGCGACATTGATGTTCGCGACTGGCAGGATGTGATCTGGGCCATGACCACCCGCATGGACCCGGTCCGCGACACCACCCTGGTGGAAAACACCCCCATTGATTATCTCGATTTTGCATCACCGGTTTCGGGTCTGGGTGGCAAAATCGGCTTTGACGCCACCAACAAGATGCCCGGAGAAACCCAACGGGAGTGGGGACGCCCCATCGTCATGGATGATGCCGTGAAACAACGCGTGGATGAAATCTGGGAATCGCTGGGGATCGTCACAAGTGATCAATGACACGCATCTTTTCACCGGGAAGCCACACAGCCTGGAAACGAAATGAAAATCTGGGTGGATGCCGATGCCTGTCCAGGCGTAATCAAGGAAATTCTGTTTCGCGCCGCAGAGCGCACCGCCGTTGCGGTAACCCTGGTGGCCAATCACCCCATGCGCATCCCCGCTACACGCCACGTGAATTTCCTGCAGGTACCCTCGGGTTTTGATATTGCCGACAATGAAATTGTAAAGCGCCTGGAAGCAGGTGACCTGGTGATCACCAGCGACATTCCCCTGGCTGCCGAAGTCATCGAAAAGGGAGGCCACACCCTTACCCCCCGCGGCGAACGTTACACCGCCGATGACATTCGCGCCCGCTTGACCATGCGGGATTTCATGGACACCCTGCGCAGCAGCGGCATCCATACCGGCGGTCCCGCCGCCATCAGCCAGGGCGATCGCCAGGCCTTTGCCAATCAGCTGGATACCCTGCTGACCCGGTTTGCGAAAAAATAATGCACCGTATGGAACCGAATCAAACCATGCGCACGGTAAAACTTATGATTACTGCAGGTAAATACGGAAGCCACAAAGTTCAGTAACTCAGTTGCGCCACATTACGCTGCCTGTTCTGTTTCCAGAACACCTGCCTGAGCTGATCCCGGCTTTTGCATCTCATTCACCGTCGCCTTCATCAGATCCAGGGCAGCGGCCTCTTCATCCGCCATGGCCACGTCACCGGTTTTGGCATCGGCCACACCATTGATCAAATCCGCAACCGCCTTGGGTGGCTCCGCAAACAGGGCTGCATTCACATCTTCCAGGGTATCACGCACCTCGCCCAGAAATTGGGTCATTTGCTCCAGGGGGTTCGCTGCAGGGGCCGACGCTCCATTGGCCGCCGTTGCCGAGTAGGCCGTTACTTTTTGCCGGGTTACGCTGCTACTCATATCCATGCTGAAGCTCGCAAGTTCACCGGCATCCATCTTCAGTGAAGCGGCTTTCTTGAAGGCGCTTTGTACGTTGCCCTCAAAGAACCGATTGGCGACCTTATCGATACGCTTGAGCAACTGGTCAATGGCCTTTTGCTCGTCGGCATCCAGTTCACCCTGCACACTGAATTCCATGGAGCTGCTGCGGCTGAAATTCACTTCCTTGTAAAAGGCTTCACCACCGGCATTCTGCGAACGTACCGTGGCCTGATCACGGCTACGGCTGCGCATCAAATCCACCGTGACCACGTCGCCATCCCGGGTACGGATCTCGATGCTGCTGTTCTGGCTGCGCTGGGTACTGGTGTAAGAAAAAAAGTTGCTCTCCGCGGGTCTACGGCTCATGCGGTCCGGTCCGGGAGTATTCCCAGGCACCGGCGGCGCCAAATCCGCATTCCCGGCTACGGGAGCCTGGGTATAGGTATCCGCCGTGGGAACACCCAGGGCATCCAGCCCTTTGAATAGCATGGCCTCGGTCTGGTCCAGTTGCTCAGCCACCGCGCCCTGCAGAGCGCCGATGCTTTGCAGAATTTCCCGCGCCTCGCTGATGCCCTGCTCGATGGCCGTACGGATCTGCGCCAAGCCCTCGCTACGCGCCTCGCCTTCCAGGCCGGCCAGGGCCCCGCGCACATTCCCCAGGATGCGCTCTGCCACGGCTTCGGGTGTGAAATCCTCCGCGGCCAGGGTTTCCGGCAAGGCCACACCGGCCGCATTCAACTGGCTGTTGAGCTTATCCATCACTTGCCGGTCCAGCAGCCCCTGAGCCCGGGGCACCTGCATCCCAGCCGGGTCTGGCCGGGCGTTTTCATGTCCCAGGGCACGACCGGGGTGCCCCGTATCGGCAAACCGCTGGGCAGCCGGGTTGGACTGAAAACGCATGTGTGTACTGAGTGTGGTCAGGCGCTGCGTGATGTTCATGTTGCCTCCATAGCCAGCCGCCCGGCAGGGCGGCAAGAATGCGTATCCTGTTGCCGGAAGAGCGGCAAACCTTTGCCGGACTTTAGGAAATGGGCCTGAATGTGAACCGCGTCACGGACAAGTGCCGGGTTTTCCGCTACGAGATCGGGTGCTCAAGGGCAAGCCCGACACCTCATTCCGGGAAACAGCTTTGCAGGCCTTCCTCCAGGGTCGGATAGGCCAGAGTCACCGCTAACTCTGAAAGTATCTTGTTGTTTTTCAATCGCTTGGAGTCTTGCATATAGCCCAGCATTCCG
>CBDUNQ010000240.1:0-4452 GCA_965368625.1 uncultured Gammaproteobacteria bacterium | reverse complement strand
CTTGAATACACTGCCATCGTATGGAGATACCGGCTTTCGCCGGTATGACGTGGAAAAATTGGAATTCTTGATCCGAAGGAAAAAAACATTGAAACTAAACGACGTGGTCATTGCGAGTCGCGAAGCGACGCGGCAATCTCTGTGCAGTGGCCGCAAGGTTTCAGATACCTCTAAAGTCTTGTGCTACCGTCTGAAGATTGCTTCACTCTGTTCGCAATGACGAGTCCTTCCTTCACCCGAATGAGTAAACATACAAAGAAACCACCGTCATTCCGGCGTAGGCCGGAATCTATTGAATCACCTGCCATACCAAAAAAGATCCCGGCATTCGCCGGGATGATAACTATACAGACTCGGTGAAAACGAACACAGGAAACCACTCCTTATTTGTTCATCACCTGAGCCATTTATTTCCCATACGGAAGATTGACCAGTATTTCTTCGCTTACCGGATCGATAATACGCACTAGTGCGCGCCCGGCATTTTCCGCCAATACGGCTATTTCATCGGCACCATTGCCATTGCGATCCGCAACCACCGATAGCCCGCGCACCTTCCATAGACGATCAAACAGAAAGACATGATTGAGTTCCTGACCACTACTCACATCTCGAATACGAATTGCCGAATTACCGGTATTCTGATTGGTAGCCAATACGACCAGCTCGGAAAATCCATTGCCACTGTAATCCGGGATTCGCGCCAGGGCGATGGGCTTCCAGGGTTCGGAGAAAAACCAGATCTGTTTACGAAAACGCAAGTCCACCGATTCTTTTATGGTGGCCAATAATGCATTGTCTTTTTTACGCAATACGGCAATTTCATCAGAACCGTCCGCATTGGAATCGGGTAGCCAGGCAACATCACCACTACTGTAATCAAATACCGGCCGGCCAACACAGGGGCCTACGATACACTGAAGCACAATATCATAACTACCTATTTCATCAGTACTAGCATCCTGGATGTGCAGATAATGTATGCCTCTTTGATCGAGCACCACACTAAGCTGCTGAGTATATCGATTGGTTGCACAAGGCGAGGAATCCATTAGACTCCCATCCGGCCGATAAAGAGAAAAACAGGGTTCCATGGCCGTATCCAGAGCTCTTGCTTCGATAATGATGTTATCACCCACGGAGCCTGAGAAAGCGTAAAAATCCCACTCCCCCAACGGATCAATAGTATCGTTGTGAGTAACGCCCTGCACTAAGGCCTTGGTAGTAGGAGACCTTGGGAAAAGTCGCTCCAACAGAATACGATAATCCCCAATCTCATCACTACTGGCATCGGAAAGACTAACCGTATAGGTCCCACTACTCGGCAGTACTTGACGAAGATTTTGGGTATATCGATTGGTTGCACAGTCCGAGCTCGAAACAAGTGTCCCTACTGCGTCATACAATGAAAAACAAGGCTCCATGCCAGTGGTTAGCCCCCTGGCCCTCAACAATATTTCTTCCCCGGCTTGCCCCTGAAAGGTAAATACATCGGTATCCACCAAATCATCCAGGCTGCAGACGGTCATATCACCATAATCGAGATTCATGCGATTGGGTTCAGCCACACAGGGAATATCGACATCCGCAGCCAGCAAGGGCGCTACGAACATCGTTTGTGAGATGAATCCCACTAAAAGTGTTGCAATCAGGCGCGATGATAAAATCCATTTTTCCATTGGATGCTTCCTCCTTGTAGCATGCCACCTAAGCGTAGAAGAATATCCAATGATGTCCAGGATAAAATTCCACGGTCATACCGGCGTGCCTCGACCCGCAGGGTGAGGTACGCATAATGTGACCAGATCGTGCGGAGCACTATGGGAAATCCCTGATGATCCCCAAAGGGGTTCTATGCGCCAGGCCGGAATCTCCCGAACCCTCTGCCAGCGTCATGAGATACCGGCTTTCGCCGGTATGACGTGGAATAATTGGAATTCTTAATCCGAAGAAAAAAAACATTAAAACTAAACGACGTGGTCATTGCGAGTCGCGAAGCGACGCGGCAATCTCTGTGCAATGGCCGCAAGGTTTCAGATACCTCTAAAGTCTTGTGCTATCGTCAGAAGATTGCTTCACTCTGTTCGCAATGACGAGTCCTTCCTTCACCCGAAAGGTAAACATACAAAGAAAACCACCGTCATTCCGGCGTAGGCCGGAATCTCCTGAACCCCCTGCCAACGTCATGAGATACCGGCCTGCGCCGGTATGACGTGGAATACTATAGATGACTATGAAGGTACATAGAGATAATAGCGGATAACAGGGTGCCTTACCCCGAAACTTCCTTGCCACCTTTACAGCCTGCCGCGCAAATCCTGCCCGCGAAAGCCAGGAAGCCCTGCGGGAAGCCCACGGCGCAAGGCCATACATTTAAAGCGCTCTCCCATCTCTCCCGGCATCATCAATTGTTTGGCGCGTTGCACCTGTTGCAGAAAATGCACCGAACCATCCGGGTTCATTGCCTGCAACAGGGAATCGATACCGCAGTCCATGAGAAAATGGGCTTGACTGGCAAAACCCTCCAGTTGCATACCGGCTTCGACACCCGCTTCGGCCACGGAAGTGAAATCCACATAGCTGGTAATATCCTGCAACCCGGGAAGAAGATAGGGGTTATCATGAGCCCGGTGCCGATAATGGCACATGAGTGTGCCCTGATTACGCTGTGGGTGATACCGTTCACTGCGTGGTGAACCATAATCCATAAGTAACAGGGCACCCTGGTCGATGCATTCCGCCACACTCTGCACCCAGGGCTTGAGCGTGACATCCAATTCCGATGCATAGGGCGCAGTCCACTGATACTCTACCGCCATGGCTTCGATGGTTTGCCGTATAGTGCCATCACTCATGGCACGTGGTTGCGCACAAAAACCATCGTCACACCATTGCACCCATTCTTCCAGGCACTCATCGTTGCGCCATTGGAAACGCACCACCGGACTGGCATCCAGTACTTCATTGCCCAACATGACTCCCTGAAATGCATCGGGCAGGGTTTCCAGCCAGTGCACTCGGGAGTACAGGGTCGGATGGGCCGATTGCAGGGCTTCGCGCTGACGCTGCTGCAAGGCGGCACTGCGCTCCACGATATAATAGTGTTCCGGCAAGGCATGCAGCGCTTCCAGTTCCGACAACAGAGTAATGGCCAGGGCACCACTACCGGCACCAAATTCCAGCACCTGACCACCGGGTACCGCCTGCAGTACCTGGGTCACAAAGCGCGCCACACATTGCCCGAACAGGGGTGTCAGTTCCGGCGCGGTAATGAAATCACCATCGGCACCAAATTTGCGCAAGCCATTGCTGTAATAACCCAACCCGGGAGCATACAAAACCTGCTCCATGTAATGGGAAAAGGGAATCGCACCCCCGGCGGCGCGGATTTCATCACGGATTTTACGGCTCAGGTCTTCACTCAGGGCCAGCATTTCCGCACTGGGGGAAGGCCATTGAGCAGAGGAAAAAGGATCGATGGGTGTCGGCATAATACGCTATCACTTGCTATAGTGTGCAGCGGACCATCCAGCCACACAGGGGATCTACTTGGCCACATATGATACAGGGAAACTGCACGGCCGTACGGCCCTGATCACCGGCGGTGCTCGGCGCATTGGCGCAGCCATTGCCCGCCGCTTACATGAAGAAGGCATGAACCTGGTGTTGCATTACCGGAATTCCCGGGAAGAGGCATCCGCATTACAGCAGGCGCTGGAACAGGAACGTCCAGGATCCGTCACGCTGTTGCGCGGTGATTTGCTACGCAAGGGTACGGCCGAGCGCTTGATTCGGGAAAGCCTCAAACCCTGGGGCCGCCTCGATGCCCTCATCAATAATGCCTCGAGCTTTTATCCAACGGAAATAGGAGCCATTGACGAAGAGGATTGGCTGGATCTCATGGGTTCCAATCTAAAGGCCCCTTTATTTCTGTCCCAGGCCGCCGCACCCTTCCTCGCCCAGCAACAGGGATGCATCATCAATCTAACGGATATCCATGCCCAACGGCCCATGAAGGGACATACGGTTTATTGCATTGCCAAGGCCGGCCTGGACATGCTCACCCGCTCGCTGGCGCGCGAACTGGGGCCGGATGTCCGGGTGAATGCCGTGGCACCCGGCGCCATTCTCTGGCCGGAAGAGAAATTACCTGCGAAAGTGAAGAAACAGATTATCGCCGACACAGCCCTTAAGCGGCACGGTGAACCCCAGGATATCGCCCAGGCGATTGTCTATCTGTTGCGCGATGCCCCCTTTATGACCGGGCAGACTCTGACACTTGATGGCGGCCGCAGCCTGCGCATATGATCCATACACCATGAGTTTGCAGCTTCACACCCATCGCGTTCCATGCGTTCATTGCAGACCCGGGTTCCCGGGAGAGTATTCGGTGTGAAACATCGAGTATCGCGCAGCTTGATTGTCGTGTGGGTGTTAATCCCCATCATTGCC
>CBDUNQ010000239.1:0-4455 GCA_965368625.1 uncultured Gammaproteobacteria bacterium | reverse complement strand
CAGGCTGCCACCATAGAAAATATTACGCGCCATGGCCTTGGTAAACGAACCGCTCATATCCACCTCCCTCTGCAGTCCGGTTCGGACCGTCGAATCATACGATTGTGTATTGCCGCGGATGATAATGATCCTGCCGGCAAGCCCTGCGCCTTGATATAAGTCAAACCCACCCGGGCGTGAGAGGGCTTACCCCATTCTCAGCAGGTAGTATCAATGCCGTGACCACGCTTCTTCATCCATCGGAAACCAACTGCAAGTCAATGAAAATGATCTATATTATTTCTTATGCCCCGGCTGCATCGGCACTGCTTACCGCGCCCAAGAGATGATGACTACAAACTTTGGGAGACTGGTTTATTCCGATTCATGCCTCCATCGCATTAGTGGAAATGTAGTACAACCTATGAACATTCGCCCATTTCAGCACACGCTGTCCCCAATGGCCGTTATCCACCGGCTGCTTTGCTTACTGCTGCTTTTCCCGGCCAGTGCGCAAGCCGTGGATTGGCTGATGCTGCAGGGTACCGAAGGTCGGTCGGGCCACTACCCCGTGGCCTTTATGCAGCCTTCCTATACCCGGGATGAAAGCGATTCTCTTCAATTGGGCCCGAACAGCGGGAAACAGGCGGTTCTGGGTACCATCGCCCCCTGGTTCAACAACCAGGATCGCTGGCATTTTCGCCGTCTGCGCTTCGGTATGCGCGGCCATCTGGGGGCCCCGTCGGCACAAGGGCTTGCGCCGGATATGAATTATTTTGTACTGCTGGAAGCCGCACCCAACCTGCTGACCTATGAACCCTTTGGTGAGCGTAGCCGCGCCCTGGCCCCGGATCACTTCAGTATCACTTTCAACCAGCTCCCCGGAGCACGAATCCGCGCCGGCCTGTTCAAAATGCCTGGCCCGGAAGAAAGCTACCAGGGTGTAATCAACATCGATTACATTGAATTCACCACCTTTGTGGCTACCCAGGTGCTGGAACGGTTTGCCGAGGGTAATACGCGACAATCCCCCTCCGCTGGCAGCAATTTCACCCGTGGCACACCCACGAGCACGGCCTATGGCTTCAATGGCGTACGCGATTGGGCGCTACAGGTATTCGACCAGTTCCAACAGGGACCCTGGTCCCTGAGTTATGCCCTGGCCCTGGGGCGGGGAGAGGATATCCATACCCTCGACCCGGAGTTCCATCAGTGGGAGCGCTACCTCTACCTGTCCACTGAACATGACCTTCCCGGCGGCAAGGGTCCAAAAAAACATGGCCTCAAGGCCTATACCTGGCACCAGCAGGGAAAGCGGCGTTTCGCCACGGATCCCGATTTGCAGGAATTCGACCGGGTTCGCTATGGCGTGGGATTCCGTGCCCTGGGCCCCCTGTTTGGTGGCGACCGAATACATCGCATATCAATGGAATGGATGCAGGCAGAAGGGATGATTTTCATTGGACCGACCGGCGGAGTGAAAGGCGGCCTACTGCAATTTGCCGAAGACCGTAATAATCACTCACGGGCGCTCAGCCTGGATTATGGCTTTTTCCTGACACCGCAATGGGAACTCGACCTGCGTGTCGCCCGCCATGAATTGCTTTACCGGCAGGATGGAGATCCATGGACCGCCGGGGATGCCCGGATTGTGGAAGAAATCACCTACGGCGTGCAGTATCACATGGGCCCCAAGAGCAGGCTCACCTTCAATTACCTGCAACGGAACTTGCGGGCACCCAATGAATCCCATCCCGTGGTACAGAATGTGGCGGATAGCATCGGTAACCGCTGGGGCATTCAATGGACCAAGTTTTTCTAGCCCCAAGACCAGGGAAGCCATGTAACCCGGTCATCGAAAATCTGCCCTGACCGACCGGGTGAGGCTCCTTGCACAGCCGGGTTTTATGCCACTGTTCAGGGTTTTGCCTACACAGGAATCGACTCTGCTCAAGCCACCACGGGAACGGGAACAGATTCCATCATCCTGGGAATGTAAATACTTTTTAACAAAATACTGTGCTGGTACATAACAAACCCGCCATCGAAACGATATGATAGGCGACATAACCGGGGGGATATTCCCATGAAACGATTTATTATCCTGCTGTGTATGACCATCCTCTTCTCTTCTCCAGCCCATGCCAGGAGCTACACCGTGAATACCGGCTTCACACCGCCGGTATCCGACATCTACCGACTTATCCTGGAAGATGCTTTTGCGCGCATGGGGGAACAGCTGGATTTTCGTGAAGTCTTTGGTGAACAAGCCATCAAACTGGTCAGTGAAGGCGTGGATGACGGGGAATGCTGCCGCATCTGGGAAATGGACAGTATGTATCCCCATCTGCTGCGTATCCCGGTACCTGTCATCAATGTGGACTTTGTCGCCTTCGTAAAGGACGTCGATATTCAAGTGGAGAACTGGAATAGCCTGAAACCCTTCGAAGTGGGTGTAGTCAATGGCTGGAAGATTCTGGTACAGGGCCTGCAGGCCCACCCACCCCGCAAGCTCTATATTCTTGAAACCCCAGACTCCCTGTTCGGCATGCTGGCGCGGGATCGCATTCAGGTGGCCACCATCGACCGGCTGGTGGGTTATCAAAAAATCAGAGACCTTGGGCTGGAAGGCATACGGGTGGCGGAACCTCCACTGGTCAGCCGACCACTGTATTTTTTTCTTCATGAAAAAAACCGCCACCTGGCGCCAAAACTGGAAAAAACCTTGCGCGCCATGGAACAGGATGGCTCCTTACAGAGACACTATCAGAGCATAGTGGACCAACTGCTTGATCGCCCTGACCAGGCGCCCTGACACCTACACCAATGCCCATCCTACCGGAAAAAATTCGTTTCAAAAACAGTATCGCCGCACGCCTGGCGCTTTACATTCTTATTTATAGTTCGATCATTACCCTGATACTGACTGCCACACAACTGTACCGCGACTACCGCCATGAACTTGCCGGTATCGAAAATCAATTCAAGCAAATCAGGATCGCCAGCCTGCCCAGTATCCGCCACAATCTATGGGTGGTGAATTCCCGTGCCCTGCAGTCCCAGATCAATGACCTTCATGCGCTACCCAATATGCAGTACCTGGAGGTGCGTGACGAGCAGAATAAGCCCATAGCCCGCGCCGGCACACAAAAGGATAAAAACATCATCATTCGGGAATTTCCCTTGCTGTATTTACACCGGGGAAAAGAAGTGCCTATCGGCAGCCTGCATATCCATATCACCCTGGAAGCCATATACGAGCACCTGCTTGATACCGCCATTGTCATTCTGATCAGCCAGGCAGCCAAAACCTTTCTGGTATCCATTTTCATATTGTTCCTGTTCCAGTGGCTGGTTACCCGACACCTCAGCACCATTGCCAGTTGGGCAAAAAAGCTTGATGTTAAGGGAATCGATCACGCCCTGGTACTGGAACGCCAGGAGCGCAATCACGAGCAGCGTGATGAACTGGATATTGTCACCAGCGCATTCAATGAAATGCGGGAAAACCTCAATGCGGTTTATCAGAAATTACAGCGCAGCCATGACCAGCTTCAGGATCAAGTGGAAGAGCGCACTAAAAAACTGCAAATCTCCAACCAGGAGTTGGATTCCTTTTGTTACAGCGTTTCCCATGACTTGCGCAGTCCGTTGCGCGGCATCAGTGGCTTTTCTGAAATTCTGATGGAAGAATACGCAGACCATCTGGACAGTCAGGGACGGGATTACCTGATGCGCATACAAAAAGCCGGGGTTCGCATGTCGGACCTCATCGACGACTTGCTGCGACTTTCTCGGCTTTCGCAAACCCCGTTGCGGCGCGAAGATTGCAACCTGTCCAGCATGGTGGAAACGATTATCACCAGCCTGCGTCACAACCACTCACAGCGCCAGGTGGAAGTACAGATCGAGCCCCGTCTTCATGCCTGTGCCGATACCTCCCTGATACGCGTGGCCCTGGAAAACCTTCTGGGCAATGCCTGGAAATATACCCATCGCCCGAATTTCCTTCAGCGCTATAGAACAAGATGGAGAACTCGCCTATAAAATCGAGGATAATGGCGCCGGATTCAGCAACGCCCATGTAGACAAGCTTTTTCAACCCTTCCAGCGACTGCACAGCCATGCCGAATTCGAGGGTAATGGCATTGGCCTGGCCACGGTGAAGCGCATCATTCAGGGGCATGGTGGTCGAGTATGGGGGGACAGCCCCGGGGACAAGGGAGCCAGTTTTTACTTCACGCTACCCGAATCCAGTGACTGTGAATTGCAAGAAACAGATCCCACATGACTCGCACCCTGCGAGCTACTACCACAGTCAGCCCGGCATCGTTATAACCCCAAAGTGGCAAGACCATCATCGGAATTACCGTCATACCGGCGAACGCCGGTATCTCATGACACTGGCAGGAGGTTTGGGAGATTCCGGCCTGGCGCATAGAACCCCTTTGGGTTGCCCCTAGATCCCCTTTGGGG
>CBDUNQ010000238.1:0-4456 GCA_965368625.1 uncultured Gammaproteobacteria bacterium | reverse complement strand
CGAGGTTTTTTTCCCCTATCACAATGCGATAAGGGATTCCGATCAGTTCCATGTCGGCAAACATCACTCCGGGGCGGATTTCCCGATCATCCAGCAAGACATCAAAGCCGGCTGCCTGTAACTCTTCATAGAGTGCCTCTGCGCTTTCCCGTACCCGTTGGGATTTTTTGGCGTTCATGGGCAGTACCGCCACTTCAAAGGGGGCGATGGCCGCCGGCCAGAGGATGCCGCGCTCATCATTATTCTGTTCAATGGCTGCCGCCACCACCCGGGTGACACCGATGCCGTAACAACCCATGGTCATGGTGCGTTCACGGCCACTTTCATCCAGTACATTGGCATTCATGGCCTTGCTGTACTTGTCGCCCAGTTGGAAGATGTGACCCACTTCAATGCCGCGGGCTATGCCCAGGGTACCTTTGCCATCGGGGCTGGGGTCGCCTTCCACCACGTTGCGGATATCCACGGCAGTGGGTTGTGGCAGGTCACGTTCCCAGTTCACACCCTGCAGATGTTTTCCATCTTCATTGGCACCGCAGACAAAGTCGGCCAGTTGCAGGGCAGCGCGATCGGCAAAAACGGGGATATTCAATCCCAGCGGCCCCAGGGAGCCGGGTTTGCAGCCACAGGCCGCAATCACTTCGGCTTCACTGGCAAAGGTGAGCGGGCTTGCCACGGCTTCCAGTTTTTCCGCCTTGATGCTGTTCAGTTCATGATCGCCGCGCAATACCAGGGCCACCACGCCATCTTCCGCACCTTTTACCAGTAGCGTTTTCAGGCAGCGTTGCGGACCGATACCAAGAAATTGGCTGACTTCTTCGATGCTATGTTGCTGCGGGGTATCCACGCTACTCATGGCACTACCCGGAGCCGGCCGTGCAGCGGCTGGAGCCAGGGCTTCCGCCAGCTCCACATTGGCGGCATAGTCGCTTTCGGTGGAAAAGGCGATGGCATCTTCGCCGGAATCGGCCAGTACGTGAAATTCGTGGGAAAGGTTGCCGCCAATGGAACCGCTGTCGGCTTGTACGGGGCGGAAATCCAGTCCCAGCCGAGTGAAAATGCGGGTATAAGCATCGAACATCACCTGGTAGGTTTCATTCAGGGATTCATGATCCCCATGGAAGGAATAGGCATCCTTCATGATGAATTCGCGGGAGCGCATTACACCAAAACGGGGGCGAATTTCATCCCGGAATTTGGTCTGGATCTGGTAATAGTTGATGGGTAGCTGTTTGTAGCTGCGAATTTCCCGGCGGGCGATTTCAGTAATCACTTCTTCGTGTGTGGGGCCGAAGCAGAATTCCCGGTCATGACGGTCGCGCAGGCGCAGCAGTTCCGGACCATATTGTTCCCAGCGTGTTGATTCCTGCCAGAGTTCGGCGGGTTGTATGGCGGGCATCAGCAGCTCCAGTGCACCGGCCCGGTTCATTTCTTCCCGCACGATGGCTTCCACCTTACGCAGTACGCGTAAGCCCAGGGGGAGCCAGTTGTACACCCCGGCAGCCAGTTTGCGGATCATTCCGGCGCGCAGCATCAACTGATGGCTGATGATTTCCGCATCGGCGGGGACTTCTTTCAGGGTGGAAAGGGGGAAGCGGGATAGGCGCATGGTTTTGTTTTCAGTGGTTGGACAATGGCCCTGAATTGTAGCGGGTAGTCATGGGGTGCGTACAGGGGAGGGTGCGGGGGACGGGAACTGTGCCGGGTCGATATCAGGGATTTTGCAGTTGCGGCGGTAGCGGTAACACATTTTCATCACTGCGATATTCACGCATTTCGTAGGGGGTACCCTTCGGTGGCGGGAAATCCGTGAATTGCCATTCCCCCCGGGCATTCTGCCAGCGATACAGTTGCGTGGATTTTGGGCTGCTCTTGCTGAGGGGCGCTGCAAGTTCCGTACTCAGGCTACGCAATTCCTCCGTCTTGTGCGGATTGAAATACAGATAGAGACCCGCCACCAGGGCACAGGCCAGCAACAGCCAGAACAGCGTTTTCATGGGTGATTCTCAGAAGGTGGTGCCATCCCAACCCCAGAGGTGGCGCGGTGCATCGCTGAATTCGATATAGACACGGTTCTGGGGAATGCCGAGGGATTCCTCCATGAGCCCGCACAGGGCATGGGACAGGCTGCCGGTGGCGCTAGCGGGCAAGCCGATGCTTTTCAATTCCAGGTACGCCAGGGGGGCATCCTTTCCGGCAAACAGCATGTTGGGATTGGGCTCCATGGCCACCATGACATATTGCTCGGGCTTACCCAGCTGATCGCTCACCAGGCGGGAAGCGGATTGCAACAGATTGTCACGGGTGTCCTGATCGAAGGTGGCGTTGGTCTGTATACGCAATAGTGGCATGGCCGATGATCCTCCTTATTGTGTTATTCGCTGCAGTATTCCCGAATGGCTTCCTGGGCCTTGTCGATTTCCGCCTGGCGCATTTCTTCCGTGGGCCGGATCACTTCCCCCGAGGTAGTGGTGATGGTGCGGTTTCCCCCCTGTTGCATCACCGCCAGGTTATTGCGTGCGGCGGCACAGTTTTTCTTACGCTGTGCTTCCTCGGCCTGGGATTTTTCCTGTTCGGCTTCTTTTTCCTGCTGCATCAATTTGCGGTTGTCGAAGTCATCCAGTTGTTTTTGCAGGCGCTGCCTTGCCGTGGCCGGGTCCTCTGCCGGTGGTGGCGGTGGTCGTAGGGTTTCCGCTTGCTGACCGGTAGGGGGGGTCTGGGAAAATTGAGTGACCCCGTCTTCATCCACCCATTTATACATGGCGGCCAGGGTCGCTTGACTGAAAAGTGCGAGGGTACAGATCAGTATCACATGCTGCATGCTGAATCCTTAAGGTTTGCCGGGATGCCCCGTAAGCGCCAGCTTGTATTATCCCCCGGCAGGCCCCGATGGCAAGTGCTGCCGGGACTTGCAGTTCTTTGAGAACTGGCCGATATTGCATTGATTATGAATATTTTTTTAGAGAAAAAGCCGCTCACACGGGGAATCTGGGCAGAGGAAGGGTATGGCTGTGTCTCTTGATTCCCTCTGGAGCTGGGCGCTTTGTACCCTGTTACTGCTGAGCCTGTTGTTGCTGGGCCGGGTGATTTACCAGATGCGGCGCCAGCAAAAGGCCCTGCAACTGGCGGATCAGGGCTGGGATCATGCCCTGGCCAGCAGCGAGGATCAGTACTGCATGGTGGATCTGGAAGACCGCCTGGTGCGGGGTAACCGGTCTTTTTTCCAGTCCCTGGGCCTGGTGCCTGCACAAGCCCTGGGGCAACCCATGGCGCGGCTCATGCATGGCGAGGGGGGAGGCGCCGATTGTGAAATCTGTCGTGCGCGGCAAGCCTACCAGGATGCGGTTTTCTTTCATGAAAGCGGTGATCTGCAGACACAGGTTGCGTATCCCATCGAAGTTTCCCTGCGGGTAATTCGCAATGCCCGGGGGGAAGCCAGTGGAATTTTGCAGGTGCTGCGCAGCTTCAGCCAGGATCAAAAGGCCCGCCTTGCGCTGGAAGAAAGCGAAGCCCGTTTTCGTCACCTCTCCGAGGCTGCCTTTGAGGGCCTGGTGATTCATGACCAGGGTGTGATTGTGGATGTCAATCAGGCAGTCTGCGATATCGTGGGATACACGGCGCAGGAAATGATAGGCCAGCCGGCAACCCGGTTTGTGGATGCCGCCTCTGCGGCCCTCATGGCTGAGCGGATTCAAATGCTCAGTGATGAGCCATTCATGATATCCGGCGTTCGTAAAAATGGCGCGGTATTTGTTGCGGAGCTTCGCGGCCGCAGTCTGCCCATGCAGGGCAGGCAATTGCGTGTGGTGGCGGTGCGCGATGTTACCGATCTGGTCAGTAGTAACCGTGACCTCATGGTGCTCTCCGAGCGCCTCTCCGTTACCCTGGAATCCATTGGTGAAGGCGTCATCGCCACGGATCAGCAGGGGCGGGTGGAATTCATGAATCCCGTGGCGGCGGAATTGACCGGCTGGTCGGTGGAAGAAGCCCTGGGTCGTCCCGCCAAGGAAGTGTTTTCCCTGCAGGATGATCAGGGGATAGCACAACTGGATCCCATCGCCGCTAGTTTGCAGCAGGATCAACTGAACAATTGTCATGGCGATCAAATCCTGCGCCGCCGTGATGGGGCCGAACTTGCCGTGGAGCACACGGCAGCGCCGATTCACGACAGTGATGGCAAGCAGGCCGGCGCGGTACTGGTGTTCCGGGATGTAAGCATCGTCCGGGGCATGGCGGATCAATTGCTGTACCAGGCCAGCCATGATTCCCTCACCGGTCTGATCAACCGGGGTGAATTTGAAAATCGGCTGGCGGCGTGCCTGAAACAGGCGGCCGAAAGCCACGATCGGGAAGATGCCCTGTGTTATCTCGACCTCGATCAATTTAAAGTGGTGAACGATACCTGTGGGCACATCGCCGGTGATGCCCTGTTGAAGCAATTATCCACCCTGTTGCT
>CBDUNQ010000237.1:0-4471 GCA_965368625.1 uncultured Gammaproteobacteria bacterium | reverse complement strand
AGTATGGAAGATGACTCAAGAGATTCCGGCCTGGCGCATAGAAACCCTTAGGGGATTATTATGCGTACCTCACCCTGCGGGGCGAGGCACGCCAAAATGACGATGTTTATTTCATGAATACCTTACTCGTTCGGGTCAAGGCACCTCGCAATGACGCCAGCGTATTCATTTGGCAAATATACGCTGCCACCAGCGGCGACGGTTGCCAGGCAGGGGTGCCGCACTCTGCAACTCTTGCGGTTTGATTTTAGAGAGCACCCAACCCGGCAATGGTGGATTGTCACTGAAGCCGCAGGAGACACCAAGATTATTGGGATCAAAGATCTTGATGAAGCTGGGTTCCTCGAAACTATCCGTATACACCACGCCACAATAATCCTCTTCGTGCTCCTTGCGCAGCAATACATCCACTTCATCGATGAAACGCTGTAGATCTTCGCTATTCACCGGCGCATCGGGGGGTGGCGTTCCGATGGCATAGATATACCAGCCACCACCGGCATCTTTCCGCAACACTTCCCACAGCGCATCAAGCTGGGGCCAGCGCAACACACCGGAAAAGGTACCGCGAAAAGCTGTTTTGAAATCTCCCGATTGCTCAGTACTCATTTTATTATCAAACCTCAATAAAAAAGCGTTCAGGCAGGGCCACGCAGCCCCAGCCGCTGAAATAACTGCAGGCCAGGACAGATCCCGGTCACTCCCGCCAACACGAATGCCGTAGCCGGCACATAGGCGAACCAATGCACAACGGCAAACCCGGTAAGGGCAATCGCCAGAAACTGCATGATACCGGATACGAAAAAGATCAATCTAAGGGCAGCAGGCATACTTTATCTCCATTTTAACTAACACTGATTACCATAGGCTTGCGATAAGGCCTGACCACTTCAGGCATGGCATACAGGCATTGATCCGCACACCTATAGTTGATCGATCCAGTCCTGCAGGCGCCGGGTTTCACTGTGCAGCATGCCGGCATCTTCAAAGGCATTTCCCAGCAGGCTGGCACCCTGCGCAGCCGCCAACAGGTGCAGGGCGAATTCCTGCGCCTGTGGCTCATAACCCAGGGCCACAAATTGCTGCATAAGCCAGTCACGAAACACTTCAAACATTTCCCGTGCATGTGACTTCAGTTGCAGCTGGGTTTTCCCCAATTCCATATTCAGGGAACCCATGGGGCAGCCATAGCGCAAAATATCCTGTTCCTCATTGGCCAGTATCTGCACATAGCGTTTCAGGCGATCGCGGGGAAAGGGTATTTCCCGGTCCCACTCCTGCAACATGGCGCGAATACCCTCCAGGCGATAATCCACCACCGCTTCCAGCAATTCATCCTTGGAGCGGAAGTAATAATAAAAATTACCACGCGGCACCTGAGCCTCGGTCGCAATATCACTGAACGAGGTCTGATTGAAACCCTGCCGATAAAACAACCGGTTGGCTGCCTCGATAATACAATGACGCAACTCCCGGCCCTTTGTCTTCAATACCATGACCATACTCTGCCTGCATTCCCACGGTCATTCTACCCCTTCCGGCCAGGGGCCTGCAGGAAGTTCGGTGCCTCCACCCCGTGCAGGGGACAGGCCATGGCCATGGGCCCTTCCTGACGATCCTGCATTTCCCGAATCTGGCGGCGAATGGCAACCTGCCAGGGTATGCGCGGCCTATAGCCCAGACGCTCACCGGCCACCCGGTTACTGGCATGGGTTTCTTCCAGCAGATGAATGATGGATCGCACCACCAGGGGGTCACCGGGCAAGACTGGATGCAGCTTTTCCAGCAACCAGGCAAAGGGGTATGCGGCTGCAAAAGGAACGCTGAAATGAGGTTGTGGATAGCCGTACTCCTGTTGCAAAAAGGCCAGCACCGTGCGTACCCGGGGAATTTCCGGGCCCACGATCATAAAACTTTCATAGCCACTGAGACCTTGCGTCACTACCGCCTGTAAAAATGCAGCACCGATATCCTCACCATCAATGATGGGCATACCGGTGTGCCCACCCGCCACCCAGGGCACCAGATGTGTACGCAGGCGGGGCAACAAAATGGGCAATAAACCCAGGCCATACCGCGCTCCGGCAAAAAGACCGCAGCGCAGATTCACCATGGTGGTATTACCGGCACGCGCGCGCATGGCATCCTCCAGGCGGCTTACATTGCTGAGATGTGGCCAGAAGGCAGGCTTCAAACCAGGGGCGTAAGGATCCCCCTGACCACCGGGGCCGGACACCGAGGTACTGCTGACGAACAGAAAGCGCTCAATTCCCAGGGCCACCGCTTCTTCCAGCAAGGCCAGACCGGGTTCCAGAAACAGGGTCTGTGATTGTGCCGCATGCCCCCAGAGAGAGCTCCAGGCAGCGGCATGGCAAACCTGATGCACACCTTCCAGCACTTGCCGCCGATAGCGGGGATCCCGCAAATCCCCCACACGCACCTCACCGGTGAAGGCCGCCGGCAATTGATCAGGACTACGACAGGCGGCAATGGGCACGATACCCGCTTCTGCGGCCTGCGCCTGCAGGGCCAGCAATACATGGCTACCCACAAAGCCATTGGCACCGGTAACCAGAACTCGCTTCATGGTGGCTTTCTCCTTGTCCAACCCTCGAGGGAAGAAGGTCCTCTGTTATTCCGACAGCCCTGAAATACCCTGCACGAAGACCGGGCAGCGGCTTTTCATGAAGACTAATACATACGTATGACTTTTACAAGTCCCCGCTCCTGACTCCCTTGACCCCCGCCATGGAGCCACGTACAGTGCGCCCAGCTTCAGGTGCCCCGCGGGATCTTTCTTTCCCAGGGGTGAAACGGGAAGCCGGTGCGCTGCGCATACCCTGCCAGCAATTCCGGCGCTGCCCCCGCAACGGTAAGCGAGTAGAAGCGGACCTCAACGCCACTGTGGCATTCCACGGGAAGGCGGTTCGCTGGAAAGGGATCTTTCACTCGCAAGCCCGGAGACCGGCCTGAATGCAACGAACCAGTCGCGGCGGGCGACCCGGGCAAGTGTGTTGAAACTTCACGCCTACCCCAGCCCTTCACCACTGGCATGACTGATGTGTGCATGCGTGTGGGCATGCACCCGGAATCCCAGGGAATTACGATTACATGAACACTTGCCTCTTACGTGCCCGTATACAGATACGTGCCCTGGCCCTGCTGCTCAGCCCCATGGCCATCACCACCCAGACAAGCGCATCCACTGAAGCGCAAAACCCCATTGTGGTCACCGCCACCCGTACAGCACAAACCGTAGATGAAACCCTGGCTTCGGTCACAGTCATCGATCGCGCCACCATTGAAAAAAGCCAGGCGCGGGATGCGGCGGAATTATTGCAACGCTATGCCGGTGTGGACCTTGCCCGCAATGGCGGACCAGGGCAAAGCACCTCCATTTTCCTGCGCGGTTCGGAAAGCAATCACACCCTGGTATTGGTGGATGGGGTGAAGATCAATCCCGGCACCATTGGCCAACCGGCCCTGCAAAATATCGACCCGGCGATCATTGAACGCATTGAAGTGGTGCGCGGGCCGCGCTCCACCCTGTATGGCTCGGAAGCCCTGGGCGGGGTGGTGCAGATTTTCACCCGGCGCGGGGATCGCAAGGGCCATAAAGGGGTGAGCCTGAGCGCCGGCAGTGATGCCGCGCGCGGCGCTTCCGTTTCACTCCATATGCCCTCTGACAGCCAATGGCAAGCAGGTGCCGATCTGAGCTGGCAGCAGACGGATGGCTTTCCCACCAAGACCAGTGCTTCTGATAAGCGTGGGTATGACAATCGCACCCTCAGCACCTATATTCGTCGGCAATTGCAGCAGGGTTCACTCTCTCTGCAACACTGGCAATCCAGCGGCAATACCGAATACTTCGATTTCTTCAACACCACCAAGGATCAGGATTTTCATAATCAAACCACGGCCCTGCGCTGGCGTACCGAGCCCAGCACGCAACTCTCCCTCAGCGCACAGCTGAGCTATGGCATGGATGAAATCCGCCAGCAACAAGCCAACTTCCTTTCCACCTATGACTATGTGGATACGGAACGCTATACCCTGGACCTACAAGCCGACCTGGTGGCCGGCGATACCCAATTGATCACCCTGGGCACCAGCTTCACCCAGGAAGATACCGGCGCCATCAGCTTCGGCCAAGCCTACGAAGAAGAACGGGACATTGCCGCCATTTTTTTACAGGATCAAATTGACCTGGGCAAACATCAGTGGGTACTGGGTGCCCGCTATACGGATCACGATACCCTGGAAAACAAAACCAGCTGGGAGCTTTCCTACGGTTATCACTGGAGCGCGGCAACGCGCATCTATGCCTCGGCGGGTACCGCCTTCCGCGTACCGGACAGTACCGACCGCTTTGGCTTCGGTGGCAACCCCAACCTGAAAACCGAGGAATCCTTCAATCGCGAGCTGGGTTTCGCCCATCGCTTCAGTGACCACCACGCCCTGCAGGCTTCCC
>CBDUNQ010000236.1:0-4485 GCA_965368625.1 uncultured Gammaproteobacteria bacterium | reverse complement strand
CGCCTTTACCGATTCCACCACGGCACAGGCTTCTTCGGCATCCAGGGAACGGCCCGCTTCCGGGGCTTCCACGAACACCATATCCCCCAATAATTCCTGGGCATGCTGGGTAATACCCACCGTCACCGTGCCATCGTCATTGAGACGCGCCCATTCATGACTTTTTACATATTTCAGATCCGCCGGTACTTCACTCATATTGATGACTCCTGCTGTTGCGCAACCGATTTTCTATACTGCCAGGGGAAAAACCGGGCAGCCTGTAAGCTGAAAAACTTCCCTAGACCAGCGCCTTGCCATGACGCACAAAGGGTGGGCGCACCACCTGTGCCGGCAAGCGCTTGCCGCGTATCTCCACTTCCACCTGGTCCGCAGTCCCGGCAGGCACCCGCGCCAGTGCAATGGCTTTGCCCAGGGTAGGGGAAAAACTGCCACTGGTGATTTCCCCTTCGCCCACGCCAGGCACCAGTACTTTTTGATGATTGCGTAATACGCCCTTATCCTGCAGCACCAGCCCCACCAGTTTGCGCGGCATCCCCTTGGCTTTTTGGGTATCCAGGGTCTTGCGGCCGATGAAATCCCGTTCTGCCGGATCCCAGCCAATGGTCCAGTTCAGTGCCGCTTCCAGGGGACTGATGTCTTCATCCATGTCGGCACCGTACAGACTCATGCCCGCTTCCAGGCGCAGGGTATCGCGGGCACCCAGACCACAGGGACGCACACCCACTTCCAGCAAGGTACTCCAGTAAGCCGATGCCTCCTGGGCGGGCAGCATGATTTCAAAGCCATCTTCCCCCGTATATCCGGTGCGGGCAAAAAACCAGTCGCCCACAAAGGCGCCAAAGAAGGGTTTGAGATCTTCCACCTGTTGTTCCAAAGGGCCATCCAGCAAGCCCAGCACCTTGGTACGGGCTTGTGGCCCCTGCACTGCAATCATGGCCAGTTCCGGCCGTTCGCTGATGCGTACATCAAACGCTTCGGCCTGTTTGCTGATCCAGGCCAGATCCTTATCGCGGGTGGCGGAATTCACCACCATGCGGAAAAAGGTTTCCTCCAGAAAATAGACGATCAAGTCATCGATGACGCCACCCTGCTCATTGAGCATGCAGCTATACAGGGCCTTGCCGGGTTGCTGCAACTTATCCACATTATTGGCCAGCAAATGGGCCAGAAAGGCACGGGTGCCTGCGCCTTCCAGGTCCACCACGGTCATGTGGGAAACATCGAACATGCCCACCGCCTGACGCACCGCATGATGCTCTTCAATTTGCGAGCCATAGTGAATGGGCATATCCCAACCGGCAAAGTCCACCATCTTGGCGCCGTGTTGAACATGATCATTGTATAAAGGGGTACGTTTACCCATCTCAGGTCCTATGTTGTGATTCCGGGAAAAAAATATCGGCAACGAGGGCGCCAGGACCTGTGCAGGCGACGGCCATCGTCATAACCGTCGCCCCTCTGTCCTGAAACCTGAGAGTATAGGCGCGCAGCGCCTTTCCCCTTCGGTGGACCGGACGAATGCCGGTCGCTCTCCAGAGTCGACACCAGACCCATGGGGCCCTGACCGCAACAATTCCTGTGCCTGAGCGTTTCCGGGCGAGTTGCGCCTTCGGCGGCCGGAAACCCGGCTCTCTCCTGCTGCGGTACTGTGTCGAACCGACACTATACCGCCGGCTGCTGACCGCGCCAAGGGGCAGTACAGAGCGACCCCGGAAAATCATATCAAGCCATTGAAATTCAGTGGTAATTGACTGGTAACCCAATACCACCTCTGGCCCGGCTCGAAAAAATACAGCATCAGCGGACAGGGTGCAGTGATTGGTTTACACTGGTTCGCAGAAATTCACACCCAGGCAGGATGCCAAAAAGTGAATGACAATCGGCTTCCCTCTTCAGGCAACTGTCTTGAGATAAAGAAAGCCACCCGCTATTTGAACACCATCAGGAAGATACCGCTTTAGTGTAAATTCCATGGGTTGCCGCCCTGTCTTGAGCTGGATACCCGGATTTATTCTCTTGAATCCGAAAAACAGTTGGGGGTTTGCTTGCCGGCAACACGAAAGCTAATATCCGAGATATTCGAAGAATAATTATGACTAAGGAACAGCCATGCCAACAATACCATGCAAAATAATAAGCATTCCCCTAGCCCTGGCAGCCATGATACTGCAGCCTTCACTTCCCGCAGCCGCTTTCACCAATGTAACCATCGGCCTGACGGATACCCCATCAGTGCACTATGCCACTTCCTCAATAGAGGTTTACAATCCACAGGGTGATATGGGAATCCACAGCCGATTCTATGATAAGAGCACAGGAAAGTTTCTGGGCCTGAGTGCATGGGCATATAATGGAGGCACACTCAAGCAAACCGGGCTGGTAGACGCTGAACACAGCACTCCCTCTGGCCAACAGCGGACGGCTATAAGATCAATAAACAACCTCGGCCAAATGATCGGCGATTCTACCCGCTACAATGAAACGGGCGGCAATCATGGCACCAGTGCATGGCTTTACAGCGGCGGTATAACCACACGTATTGGTTTGCTGGGTGAAGACTACACAAACAACCGTGGTCTACAGAAAAGTTACACATACAGTTTGAATAATACAGGCCAGGTATTAGGCGCATCCGAGCGTTACGATATCAATTCCACCGCCAGCCTTGGCAGGGTCGCATGGTTATATGATGGCGGAGCCACCACCACCATGGGTTTGTATGACATAGAACATACCGGTAGCAATGGCTACCAATATAGTAGCGCCAACCACCTCAATGAGGTTGGACAGGTGGCGGGGGTCTCTTCTCGCTATGACAGCAATACCGGCAGCTACCATGGAACGAGCACCTGGCTCTACAGCAATGGCACCACTACCAGGATCGGGCTGGTGGACGCGGAACATACCCGCAGTAATGGCTATCAATCGAGCAACCTTTGGGAGCTTAATGAGGCTGGACAGGTAGCGGGTACTTCTTACCGATATAACAATCCCATCAGAGGTATAAATGGATACAGCACCTGGCTTTACAGCAATGGCACCACCACCAGGATCGGGTTGGTGGACGCGGAACATACCGGTAGTTATGGCTATCAGCATAGCACCCTAAGGAAACTCAATGAGGCCGGACAGGTAGCGGGCACCTCAGTTCGCTATGACAGCAATACCGGGAGTTACCATGGAAGCAGCGCCTGGCTCTACCACAACGACACCACTACCAGAATCGGGTTCGCGGATGCCCAGCACACTGACCAGAATGGTTATCAAGACAGCTCAATACAGGCACTGAATGGTGCGGGACAGGTAGCGGGCACTTCTTCTCGCTATGACAACATCACTGGAAGCAACATTGGCCGTAGCGCCTGGCTCTACCACAACGACACCACTACCAGGGTTGGGCTCGTGGATGCCGGGCATACCGGCAATAATGGCACCCAAATCAGCCAGATACAGGCACTCAATGATGCCGGACAAGCGGCGGGGTTCTCTACCCAATATGACAGCACCACCGGGAACAGCATTGGAAATACCACCTGGTTGTTCGACTCAACGCTGGAGCAGACTTTCATCATTGACGTGACTGCACAACCCAATGGCAGTTCCAACAGCACTATACATTACCTGGGTGATGATGGCCTTGTCCTGGGTTATTACAAAAAGTACTCTTCTGATGGCATTTTCCGGAATAACAGTCCATTCGCCTTCACTATAGAGGATGGATTTGTGGACTTGCTGGACCTGGCACAGCAAGGCACGGCCCAGGCAGCATGGGGCACACTGGAGCAAGTCTACTGGAATCAAGATCACTCCAAGGTACTTGGTTTCCGCTTTACCTCAGGAGCAACTCTAGCTAATACGGTAATTCCCATCCCGGCAAGCCTGTGGTTATTCGGCTCGGGGCTTGTGGGGCTGATGGCCGTTTCACGACGCAAGTCCAACACGGGAAAGCACCCTGAACAGGGCAGTTGACCGGGCACCCATTTCTGGAAGATCACGATGTGCTGCAACTACAATGCGTTACTACGCGCCCTGTGATGGGTGTCTTGATTAGCACGATTAGCACCCCTCTTACTTTCCGCACCCGTAGGAGCGAGCGCAGCTCGCGAACCGCCGTGGCACAGCAAACATTCGCCAGCTGCGCTGGCTCCTACAAGGGTTTCGCGCACTTTTTTTTCACAGGATCACGTGAGAAATGCAGGCTAGCCTCATCGCAAGTTCGCCACCCCGGGCCGCGCCAGCCTGGGCAATTCCCCTTCCAGCCCCATGGCATGACGGATGATGCTGTCCTTGAGGGGGCCACTGCCATCCACCAGGCGCAGGCCAACATTGCGCAGCAGTTTTACCGGCAGGTATTCATTGCCGAATAACTGCTTGAAGCCATCCATGGCATTCATCATGAGCAGGTTGCCTCCCTTGCGTGCGCGTTCATAGCCACGCAACACGCGCTCAGCGCCCGGATCGCGACCCCGTTGCAGGGCATCT
>CBDUNQ010000235.1:0-4513 GCA_965368625.1 uncultured Gammaproteobacteria bacterium | reverse complement strand
CTTCAGGTTGAGTGTTCCTGAAGGGCTGCAATAGCGCAGGCGGGTGAAACAGTTGGTAATGAAACGCAGGCGATCCCAGGATTGCAGGCCCGGATTCCATTGGTCTGGCTGGTTGCCATACATCTGTTGCAGAAAAAGGCCATAGTCGCTACCCCGCAGGCAGTGTTCCACTTCCGCCGCACAGGCAAGCGCCAGCTCCAGATCCCATTGCGGTGGCAAGCCGGCATGAATCAGAGTGAAGTCCAGTGTCGGATCATGATGCATCAGTGGCCGGTGGCGCAGCCAGTGCAGCAAGTCATCACGATCCGCGGCGCTCAGAATGGAGTCCAGAGTATCTTTCGGGCGGGCGTAGCGGTTATCAAAATCCGCCGCCAGGAGATGCAGATCGTGATTGCCCAGGACGCAGATGGCGGAGTCTCCCAGCCCATGGATGAAACGCAGGGTTTGCAGAGAATCCGGGCCGCGATTCACCAGGTCGCCGGCAAACCAGAGCCGGTCATTATGGGGGTCGAATTCGATCTGGTTCAGTAAGGCTTGCAGTTCTTGAAAGCAACCCTGAATGTCACCAATGGCATAGGTCGCCACAGGGGTGCCAGCCCTTAATGCAGGGTGCGCGGAATCGAGAGGGTGAAGGCGGGAATCCGGGCATCAAAGGCTTCACCTTCATCATCCACCATCTGATAACTGCCTTCCATTGCACCCACGGGGGTGTCCATCATGGTGCCACTGGTGTACTGGAAACTCTCACCGGGACGCAGGTAGGGCTGTTCACCCACCACGCCATCACCATGCACTTCATTGACCTTGCCATTGGCGTCGGTAATCATCCAGTGCCGCGTCATGAGTTTGGCGGCGGTGGCGCCTTCATTACGGATGGTAATGGTGTAGGCAAAAACATACCGATCCTGTTGCGGGGCGGATTGTTCTTCTATGTAACTGGTGGAAACCTCCACCTTGATATTATGTTTTTCGGTTGTCATGCCTCTGCTTTCCAAATTCCGCGGCGGTGTATTCACAGGGCTGCACATGCAGTCCGGGTTGCGCCATGCGTTGCGTTAACAGCCCCTAGCATACCGTGTGCGCGTCAGGGCTTCAAAGTTTCCACAGTGTCCGTCCTGGATCTCAAGGGGTGTGGTGTGTCCCTGTTGACGGGGGTCGCCCGGGCCGTTTCACCCGCTTACAGGGTCCGTTGCGGATGGTGGAATCGTCCCCTCACACGTGGCAGTCCATCGGGTGACAATCAGGGTTTGCTGCAGGCTTCAGATATACAAACTGGCAACCCGCGCAGCCCCCATCAAGCCGGGCTGGGGTGCCAGAACGATACGGATGGGGAACTGTGCCATCAGATGGGTCATGCGCCCCTTACGGTGAAACGCCTTGAGAAAATCGCTGTCGGCGAATTTAGCGAGAATCTTTGGCGCAATACCGCCAGCGATGTACAGGCCGCCACGGGCCATGGTGGACAGGGCCTGTGCACCATAGATTTCCATAAAAAGGTTCAATGTCGCCAGGGCAAGTGGCTGGCTGCCGGCCATGGCCTGCTGGCTGATGGCGGCGGCTGCATCCTGGTGGGTGGTATCGATTTCTTCCGGGCGCTGTTCATGCTGCGCCATAAACCGGTAGATATTCACCAGGCCCGGCCCGGAAAGCACGCGCTCATAGGAAACATGGTCAAATTCCTGCAGGAGATGATTCAACAGTCACTGTGGCCGCCTTCCGTGGGGTGTACCTGGTAGGCCGGGGTGTCGGGGGTGAGTATGGCTTGCCCGAGGCCGGTGCCGGCGCCTATCAGGGCGCGGGTACCGCCTTTCTCTTCGTTACCCGGCTGCAGGGTATGCAGTTGGTGTCCGGGTAATACTTCAATGGCGTGGCCGATGGCTTCGAAGTCATTAATCAATTGTAGTTGCGCGATCCCCAGTGCTTTGCCGAGTTTGCGGCTATCCAGCGGCCACTGGTGGCGGGTGACCAGGCCGGTCTGACCATCGGTGTGGCGCGCAACCGGTCCGGCGATGGCAATGCAGGCTGCCTGGGGTTTGTCCTGGGAATGATTTGCCAGGAAGGCTTCCGCCATGGGTTGCAGGCCACTGAAGGCAGCGGTGGAGAAATGCTCTTCATACAGGGTGTCCTGTGAGGTTCCCTCCACCCGAACCAGTGCCAGGCGGGTGTTGGTGCCGCCCAGGTCTCCGGCGAGAACGATGGTATCGGTCATTGCTTATACCTTTGCGGCTGCGGCCTGATCCAGATGCCACTCCAGTTGTGGCAGCGGCGCCAGTCTCTGAACGGGAAAGCAGGCCTGTGGTTCATGAAATACACGTGCCATGATATCCGCTTTCCCGGTTCCCGTAACCAGCACCCAGAGTGCGTGGGCCTGTTGCAGCAGGGGGTAGGTAAAGCTGATCCGCCAGGTGTTGAGTTGCGGTACATGCACGGCGCTGACAGTGCGATTCCGCTCATGCAGGATACAGGTATTGGGAAACAGTGAAGCCGTATGCCCGTCATTGCCCACCCCCAATAACACCAGATCCAGCCGCGGCAGGGTGTTGTGCCGGTCTGTGATACACCGGTTCAGGGTGTTCGCATAACATGCGGCATCCTGGCGAATCGTGCCAAGGGTCATTTCCAGGCCATGAACCTGTGTGCCGGGAATGGGGACATGAGCCAGCAGGGCTTCCCGGGCCATACGGAAATTACTGTCCGGGTGCCCGGCGGGTACACAGCGTTCGTCACCGAAGTAAATGTGTAGCTGTTGCCAGGGGATACGGGAACGGAACGGTTCCTGTGCCAGTGTTTCATACAGGTTCCTGGGGGTGCTGCCGCCGGCCAGCGCCAGGTGGGCCACACCGCGGCGGGAAACCGTGGTCTGCAGGTATTCGCTGAGCCGTTCGGCTACACCCTGACACCAGGCATCCTGATCCGCATACAGGATGGGGGGAGTGGGGGACTGGGCTGTAGGCTTTTGCGTCATGAAGAAGCAATGTGTCGTCTGAAGGACACTATACTCTAGTGAGAGATGCCTTTTGGCAAGCGCAAGGAGGTTTTCATGTATCTCAAGCACAAACAAAGCGGAGATCTGGTGGAAGTAATGGATATGTCTGCCATGATCGATCCCTGCAGCGCCGCCTTACCGGGGCGGATTCATGCGGGAGAGGAAATGCAGGAACCGGCCACCTTCAAAAAAGGTGAGCTGGAATTTCCCTCAGGGGAAGTGCTTCCCCGGTGCTGGCTCGATCCCCACTATCGGCAAGTGGCCCACTGAACCCGTAACCGTGGCCAGTGTGCCGGGCAGGCCCCTTCTCAGGCCTGCTCGGCGGTGATGGTTTCCGGGCGGCTGTCCCCGCGGTGTTTACTGACGAATTCGCGAGCCGTCTCCACCGCTCTGCGTACCGACTGCTCCATTTCCACCCGCTCCTGCTGTGGCAGGTAAAACGCGAGATCCACATGGTGCCGCACATAACGTGCCGGTAGCTGGTTGAGGGCCACGCAAGCCACATCTTCCAGAAAATCATGATCTTCCGTTTCAGTAAGACCCGTGAGGTTTTCTGTGATATAGTTCAGTACCAGCTGTTCATAATAGTTGTGGAGTTGCTCGAAGTTCATTGCAGTGGTTCCTGTAGCCATGCGCACAAACAGGCAGCGGCGTAAGCAGTAAAAACTAAAGTTGTAGCATTACTGGACGATCACCTTCTGAGATAGGTTTGTGTTTTTTGGGGTTCTGTGCATTTTTTACTGATATGTGAATCAGTTAGCAGAAATTCTCGTTTCCTCAGAGCATTATATAAAACAACACGCAATCGGCGTGTCAGGAAATTTTACACTGTATACCATGCCGAATGCCCGGGGATGAGGTGGATATGAAAAGTCGTCAGCAACGTGTTCGTAAGCCCGATCTCATGGTAGTACTGGCCCTGGTGGTAGGGTTGGGAGCGTTGTTAAGTACCTCCGTACAGGCCGATGAAGTACCGCCCGGTGGTTATGATCAACTATTTGTCAGCTATAAGGGTGCGTTGCCTGCCCTGCGCAAGCGCCTCGCCAATGTGGCTGGTAAGGCCGATGGGCTGTTACGTCAGGTGGAGCATGTGCTGCCGGCCAAGTCCCAGGTGGAGCCGGTGCGACTTTCCCTGGCTTCCCCGGAGATCAAGCCCGCTGTGACCCAGTTCCGCAATACAGGTGGCTTTGTGTCCGAGGATGATGCCGCCGTTACGCTGATCTTCCAGGGTCGCTGGTAAACCCCCTTTTTCCGGCTTGAGCCCGGTGGCCCTTCCAGGCACCCGTAATCCCTCCTGCATACTGCAGCCCACGCCCGTGGGCTGCGTGGGGTTGTAATCCAATATTTTCTATTGTTCTCAAGGATCTTATTGAGTACTGTCTGCTGCGCGCAGGTGGCCGCTATGGGTCACCGGCAATTCATGGCCCTGGGTAAAGGGGGTGACAATGGCGGGAAAAGGCAAGCGGACGGTACGTCGGCTATCCAGCTTTGGTCTGGAGCCAGGCTATTGCATGGCGGGAAAATACC